>DASUMN010000168.1:0-5674 GCA_036277675.1 Nitrospira sp.
GTGCCCGTTGTCGATGAAGAGGGAACCCTGATCGGTATCGTCACGGAGTATGATCTCTTACAGGCCATGATCGACGGACGCGATCTGCGGAAGATTCTGGCGACCGAGATCATGTCGGCGCACCCGCTGACGGTGACGGAGGATCAAACGCTCGCCCAAGTGGCCGATCTGTTTCAGGACCGCTATGTCACCCGCGTCCCGGTGGTGCGGAACAAGAAGCTCGTGGGGATTCTGGCACGGCGGGACTTGTTATTCGGCTATATGAAGGCGTCCCAATACTGGTCGTAAGTCGCCGCCGCTCTGCTTCCAGTCGAGCGATGAGATACGAACTTTGCGCAAGCGCTATCCTTCTCTTGCTGATCGCGCTCCTTCCTATCGTGTCCTCTGCCCAGCCGCCTGGTAAGCTGCGTGCGCCTTGCAGCATCGGTTATTCCAGCGATGCAGCGGTGGAGTGGGACTGCCGGACGCTGCGCCCGAAGGAATCCCTGGAAACATTGTTCGGCGAATATTGGATTGATGTTGCGCGGTTCAATCGTATCGACCGGCGCCACGCGCGCGCCGGTGTGTCCATCAAAGTTCCGAGACGGATTGAGGATCTGGCGGAGTTCCAGCCGATGCCCTTGTTCTATTCGCCGGCGGAACAGGAAGAACAATTTATCCTGGTCGATCTGTCGGAACAGTTTCTCGGCGCCTATGAATACGGCGCGCTCCGATTCGCACTTCCGATCGCCTCCGGCAACGGGCATGATCCCACGCCGACCGGGGAATTCCGCCTCGGAGCCGCCCATCGCCGCCATCAATCCAGCCTCTTTATGGTCGAAGGAACCGATCGCCCGTATCCCATGAACTACGCACTGCGGTTCCACATCAATCGTGAAGGGGTCTCGTACTGGATGCACGGGCGCGATCTGCCGGGCTATCCCGCTTCGCACGGCTGCATTGGTGTCTATGACGAACCGATGCAGAGGGAACAATACGGCATTCCGAAAGAGCCGGAACTCAATGACGCAAAGCGGCTGTTCGAATGGGTCTTAGGCGGCGAAGTGGAGGATGAGATGCTGATCCCGCTGCCTCAGGGTCTGAGAGTTCATATCATCGGGCAGGTGCCGGGGCATTAGTTGTCCAGGATAAAGCGGTGGCGAAGCGTATGCACTCCCTGATGAAGGACAAATGCGTTCATGCAAACCTGATACATGCGCCAAAAAGAGCCGGCCGATTCCTCGAGGCACCGGCCTTAGCCAACATTAGTCATGCGCACTTCGACTGCAAGCTCGGAAACGCCGCTCCGACAAGCGTGGCCGCGCTTCGCGCCGCTACAGGGGCAGGTTCGCCCCTCACTGCCTCAACAGACTGTGTCAGGTCTGCCTCGGCTTCTCAGGGCTCCGCGTGCCCGTCTCGCGTGGCGTCTCGGCGGTCTGGTCACGAAGTGTCATGAATAATATGGGCTAGCAACGAAGGGTTTCAAAGATAAATAGATATGAAAAGCCACAATGTCAGCATTCTTCCCTTGACCCAGTTCATCCATCACCACCTGCTGTGGTTCTTGATCGTCGCATACGCCATCTCCGCCATGTGGCCGACAGCCGGTCTCTGGATACGGAATGTCAGTTTCGGCGATCTCCGAATCTTCAACGAGAACCTGCATGTCTCTCTGCTCCTGCTTCTGCTGGCGGCATTGATGTTCAACGCGGGATTGGGCGTAAAGACTTCTCACCTCACGTCTCTGGCCAAGAAAGCATGGATACTGCTTGCGGGGCTTACTGCAAACCTCATCATCCCCATGGCCTATATATTTCTAGTCACCCTCATCATGCGGCTGTGGTATGAGCCGGAGGAAGCCCAGCACATCCTCGTCGGGCTGGCTTTGGTGGCTGCCATGCCGATTGCGGGGGCCTCAACCGCCTGGGCTCAGAACTCCAATGGCAATCTGGCGCTGAGCTTGGGGCTAGTCCTCGCCTCGACCGTTCTCAGTCCCGTCCTGACACCAGTCACACTGTATGCGTTCGGTGAGATGGCCACGGAGGAATATGAGACGATCATACATAACCTCGCGGCATATGGATCGGGGACGTTCCTGGGGCTCTGGATCGTCTTGCCCTCCCTTCTGGGTCTTGGCGTGCGCTTCGTGGCGCCTGAATCCCAACTGACTGCCGTCATGCCGGTCATCAAACTGATCAATGCTGTTGTCTTACTGCTGTTGAACTACTCGAATGGATCCGTGTCACTGCCTCAGGCAATAGCAGACCGCGACTTCGACTTCTTGGCGGTGACGTTGGCGATCACGATAGGCCTCTGTGTGACGGCCTTTTCCTCCGGCTACGGGTTGAGTCGACTGTTCAAGGTCGATGATGCTGATCGTGTCTCGCTCATGTACGGATTGGGGATGAATAACAACGGGACCGGCCTGGTCCTGGCCTCTCTTGTGCTTGGCTCGTACCCACAAGTCATGGTCCCCATCATTCTGTACAACCTGGTCCAGCATCTCGTGGCCGGAGGTGTGCATGAAGCGACAGGACGAACTATGGAGAATCAAAAGATAGCGCGAAGCTAAGGGGGCAAGCTTTCCGATGTCAAAATCGATCGGTTGTGGCTAACCCGCATGATTTATGACGGTTCGTGGCGAAATCGCCAAGCCGCGTCATGAGACCGGCGTGCGGAGTCCGGAAGGCCTGAGGCGTATTCGTACAGTACGGCGAAGGCATGAGGGGCGAGCCAGCCGGCCGTAGGTTTGTCGGAGCAGCTGTGTCTTGGCTCACAGACACGGACGGTTGCCCCAGAAGAATCATGCGGGGTAAGGAACCTATGGGCCAGAGCCTTTGATTGCACGCGGCTTCTACGGGAGAATCTGACCAAGGTAACCACGTGGCCAGACCTCCGTCACGAGCCGGGGATGGTTTCTGATGCCGTATTCTCCTGTGGTCGGGAGTGGTAGGGATTAGGCAGGTACTCCAAACAAAGCCCCAACCCCAGCGGTCACGGCCATGGCCAAGGCGCCCCAAATGGTCACCCGCACGGCAGCGGTCATCACGGAAGCGCCGCCGACACGCGCAGCCAGGGATCCCAAGAGTGCAAGAAACAAGAGCGAGCTCCCGGAAACAGCCCACATAAGCGTGGAGACGGGTACCAACAGAACAATCAAAAGAGGTAGGGCAGCGCCAGCGGAAAACGTGACAGCCGAGGCCAATGCGGCCTGCACCGGTCGTGCGGTCACGATGTCGGATATCCCCAGTTCGTCACGCCCATGTGCGCTGAGTGCATCATGCGCCATCAGCTGGGTCGCGACGTTGGACGCCAGTTTTGCATCGAGCCCACGTGCAACGTAGATCGCGGTCATTTCCCCGTGTTCTTGTTCGGGGCTTGTTGCTAACTCCTTACGCTCCCGATCTAGATCCGCGCGCTCGGTGTCGGCTTGCGAGCTCACCGAAACATACTCGCCAGCAGCCATCGCCATGGCGCCAGCCACAAGACCGGCCACGCCCGCGGTCACAATACTCGTTGAGCTCGCGCCTGCCGCCGCGACGCCTAAGACGAGGCTCGCCGTGGACACAATACCGTCATTTGCGCCAAGTACAGCGGCACGGAGCCAGCCAATGCGGCGTATAGTATGCATTTCAAGGTGCGGCATAGCAACGGTTCACGAGTCATTCAGCTGTGGCCGACCACGGAAAATTTCGCCAGGCAGTATCACGAACCTAATACGGACTAGTCTCCTGCAAAGTCGTAGACGGGTTCATCAATCCGGAGATGATACAGGCGTCTTGTGTGAGGAAGGAGGGAGCAGAGCGTATGACTGAACTTTGTTCAGTTGAGGTGTCAGGACCGGAAACGGTCTCGGTCACGCCACGGTCTCCCACGCCTGAAATTACCGTGTGTCCCTTGAGCCCCACTTCATTCAATATGGCAACGATCGTGGTTTCAAACCTCTTACCGCAGACAATAAGAAGCATCTTCAGGATGGCTCACTTCGGCGTAGTTGTGGGAGGCGAAACTTGTCTGCGCACACTACCACAGCGGAAATCTTCTCACAAATGTTGCATTAGGCCGTGAGTTCGAGGATGAGAACATATCCCGCTTCCACATGGAGCCAAGGTTCACATCATCGGCCAGGCGCCGTGACGGCAGCCGCCAGAGAATTGCCGTGGGGCCGAAGCGGTGTTGCGGCGTGATCCACTAGACCCTCATCCACATGCACGTATCCGCTGATTCGGAGACCCTTGTGCTTGTGCCACGCAAACGCAATTGAAATCGGGTCCACGGTGTCGATCTTTTGGCCTAGACGATGTCGCTTGCGCCTGGAAGGAGACTTCGCTATATACGTGCGGGTCAACCGTGCCCGTGCGTACTCATCGCGATGTTAAGAGGAATGGTGCACATGAACAAGATGATGCTTGGAACTGGGCTTATTGGCCTTGCTTGCCTCTTGGGAACGGTCGGCTGTGTTTCGCAAGAGGCCGCGATGCAGTCGGCAACAGGAGACTCTTCAGTGTCGTCCACTGCTGAGGAGGCTTCTGAGGCAACCCCCAAGGCGTTCTCGGATTCTTTGGAAGGCTGTCTGGAACGGATCCAGAATGCCAGTGATGGGGCGAAGTGGGTTGCCGAACAGAGCTGTCATGACAATGAAGGACTTCGCCTAGCCGTGGCCGGGGCCGCCATCAGAAAAAGCGGCGACCGTGCATCCGCCGGTACGCAAGGTGATTCGCTTGAGGCCTGCATGGCGCGCATCCCCAAGGACGCGACGGAAGGCCAACGAATGCTGGCGGAAGAAAGCTGCCAGCGCGATCAATCAGCGCATCACTGAGAACACAATTCCGGAAATTGAATTGCTCCTGGTTTCGCAGGCATGGTCTGCCATCAACTCTGCTGTGGCCCCGCGCAGGCCAGGCGTGAGTCGCGTGAGGACTGGTCGAAGGATGACGCCAGATTGCCGGTCAGGGGCGCCGCTCGTTCATAGACGGTAAAGTTGTAGGGGTCCTTCGCAGTGAGGCCGTATTTGTCGATGAGCATCTGATGTTGCCCCTCCGTCTGGATATGGTAACGAATTCTCGCGACTAATTTGAGGCTATTGCCCTCCTTCGGTAACTGATACTCAAACGGATATTCCCGGCTGGCTAACGGCACGAGTCTATTGTCGTGGAGTTCGACGATGGCCGGTTGCCACAGAATCCATCGCCCCATCGTGTCCGACTGACGCGCCAACACCTTCCCATTCTGATCCTCCACCGCAAACTCGACCGTAAAGTGGCGGTCCGGATCGCCCGTCGGGAGTTTGTGCCCGGCGCCGGCATTGACCAGGGTCAGCGTGACGCGGATCGTGTCGCCGGGTTTGGGCTCGGCCGGCTCGGTGACCACTTTTACGTCGATCGCCCGCTTGACCATCTCAGGATCGTGCCCGCCCCGCCAAAGGTGTTGGCGGCCTTTCCGCACAGGACCGCCGATCGCGATTGGCCGTTCGACCTCAGGCATGTGGCAGCTCTGGCAGATGTAACCGCGTTCCTTGCTCCAATACCCATCTTCGAACTCGGGGTAAGTGCCGCAGGGCCCCCCATTATAAAACTGAGCCGGCCCGCCCACGACGCTATGACATCGCTGGCACAGTTGCGGAGTGCGAAACGCCGGATCATATTTCGTCGGATGGGGGGCCTTGGCATCTTCAAATGGGCCCAGGATGACCCCA
>DASUMN010000169.1:0-10744 GCA_036277675.1 Nitrospira sp.
TCGGTAACGGTGACGGGACCACCTTTACGGATCTGTTCGGCGAACAAGGGCACGACGCTGCCGTTGCTCCCCAGCACGTTCCCGAACCGGACCACCGTGAATTTGGTCATGCCCTTGTGGCTGAATCCCTGCACCACATGCTCCGCAATCCGCTTGGTCACTCCCATCACACTCGACGGATTGACTGCCTTGTCTGTCGAGATCAGCACGAATCGATCGACGCCGGTCCTCAGCGCCGCTTCGGCCACCACACGGGTTCCCAGGATGTTGTTGCGAACCGCCTCCTTGGGATTCAGCTCCATGAGCGGCACATGCTTGTGCGCCGCCGCATGAAAGACCAGATCCGGTCCCGTCTGCCGAAACACCTCCGACACCCGATCGGACATGGTGACGTCCCCCACGACCGGGAGCACGCCGACATGCGGAAACGCCGCCCGCAATTCGAGCAACAGTGCGTGCAGGGAATTCTCGTATTGTTCGAACAGGATCAGCGATTCCGGTCTGTACTGCGCAATCTGCCGGCATAGTTCGGACCCGATGGAACCGCCGGCTCCGGTCACCAGCACGGTTTTCCCCTCGATCAGCGGATGCAGCTCCTGGCGATCCGTTTGAATCGGCTCGCGCTGCAACAAGTCCTCGAGGCTCATCGGCCGGACCTGTTGGAGCGAGACCGGGTCACCGAGCAGCCGTTTGACGCTGGGCAGGATCTTGATCGGCGCGGTGCAGCCTTCGGACCCGGCCAGAATTTTTTGTTTGAGCTGAGTCGGCGCCGAAGGGATCGCCACGATGATTTCATGGGCGCCTACACGATCCGCCACGGCTTTGATGTCGGCCGTCGTACCCAACACGGAGATGCCGTGAATTTTCATCTTCCGCTTCACTGGATCATCGTCTACAAAGGCTACCGGTCGACAGTTGTAGCCCGGATCCGACAGCATATCTCTGACCAATTGCTCACCCGCATTGCCCGCACCAACAATTAACACCCGCCGGGCGGTCGGCCCGATGATCTGCAGCCACTCCCGGAACCAGCGGACGGCCAAACGAATGCCCGCCAAATACAATCCGCTCAGCACGCCTGTCAGAATAATGACCGAACGGGGGTAGCCCGTGTTTCCGAGCAGCAGGTGCGTCACTCCGTAAAAGACCGTCGCTCCGGCGAGCGATGCCCAGAGTATCCTTCCCAAATCGTGAAGGCCGACGTAGCGCCAGAGTCCGCGCTGAATCCCAAAGACCCACAGTCCTGAGCCAAAGACCAATACGACCACCGGGAGATGCCTCCACATCATCAATCGGTACTGGGGAGGCACGTCGGCGTCGAATCGCAGCTCGAAGGCGGTGAGATTGGCGGCCACAATGAGGATCAATTGTGTGCCGATGACAACCAGCGAACGGTAATCGAGCAGCAGCTGCCCGTATCGTCGGGCGATTGCATGGAACAGTTGTGCGGCGATGTGCTTCATGCCCAGAGTACGATATTCGCGAGCAACAGAATCGGCCTCACCGGACGGCCGTCATGTCCCTTCGATCTTCTCGAATCACCAGCATCTGTTCAGCGGCTTGGATCACACGGTCAACCGGCAAGTTCTGCAAACAGTCGCTCACACTGTTGACATGACGTCCGCAGCCTTCGGCGAGACAGGGGACACACTCTCCTGCTCCCTGCAGCAGCCAGACATTACCCTGCCGCTGCGACCCCTTGGTTTTCCAAGGGCTGCCGCTGTCCGGAGGGAAGTCCTTCGGCCATGGCCCCCACTTGACCGGATTTGAAGGCCCAAACAGTACAACGGTCGGAGTGCCCACAGCTGCCGCCATATGGCTGACCGCCGTGTCAGTCCCCACATAGAGCGCCGCGCGGCTTAACAGGTAGCCAAGCGCCGGAAGCCCCAGTTGCCCCGCAAGATCAACCGATCCCTCCGGCAATCGCCGGGTGACATCCTCACAAGAGGTCCGTTCCATCGGTCCGTCTCCGCCTGTCACCACCACCGTCAGTCCTTGATCCGTCAGCCACCGTCCGAGCCCGGCCCATCCTGCCGCGGTCCACATCTTATAGGCAAATTTCGGCGACACGTGCAACACGGCGTACCGCTGGCCATCGCTCGCGCCCCCCAACAATCGTTCGGCGGCTTCTTCGTCCGCACGCGTCCATCCAACAACCGGTGTTGCGCAGGGCTCAATCCCCAACGGTTCGAGCAGGCGAAGATTCATCGCCACGGTATGAGTCCCCACCCGATCGAACGGCACCCAGACATTCAGCAGCCTCCGCTTCCACCAGGAATTATTGTATGTGCCCAACGTCCCGATTCGATATCGCCCGGCAACACAGGCATACAATATAGGACGATCACCGCCTAAAACGGACAGTGCGATATCGTATTGTCGCCAGAGCGAGCGAATCATCCTCAGCTGGGCCCCGGTTGTCGCACGTTCGGCAAGCGTCCAAATTCGACGGATGTCGGGATTCGCGGTAATCACGTCTTGCGTTCCTTCGAACACCAGCATGTCGACGGCGGCATCCGGATATGCAGCTTTGATCGACCGCACGACCGGCGTTGCCAACAACACGTCTCCAATCCGCCTCGTGCAGATGATCAGTGCGCTGGCGACCGTCTGTTTTATTGATACACCCATTCAGCCCATCCCGCCGTCGTGGCGCACAACTCGACAAGCCTGATTCCTGTTCAAAGGACCTCTATGATGGCGCCTGCCCGTACCGATCCAGTCCCACGGCGGCCCTGACGGTCGAAGACTGCACCAACTCATCCAGACGTTTTTGGTTCTCAGGAAGAGCCCGGCGGTCCTGTTCCCGATGCCACAGATGAAAGACCGGCGCGGCATATCGCGCGCTCTTGTGCTTCACCCCGGCATGGAGGAGCCGGATGACCAGATCGGAATCTTCCAATCCCCAGCCTTCATACGATTCATCAAGGCCGTTGACCCGCACCAGGTCGCTCCGCCAGGCGGAAAGGTTGCAGGTTTTCACCCCTTCCCAGCGATCGGGCGTTCGCTTGCGAAAGGCTCCGTCGGGAAGCGACATCAACGGCAGGAGGCGATTCACATCGCGCCTCAGCCATGCTCCGACCCAATCCAACCAATGCCAGGTGTGAATCGGAAACCGCTCACGCAATACGCGGTTCGTGAATGCTTCGCTCAGCAAGACCCGGTTGGCGCCGAGAAAATAGCCGGGTTCTGCCAGCGTCTTATGGGCCTTGACGAAGTCGCGGGAGGGCACACAGTCGCCGTCGGTAAAAATAATATAATCGGCATTCGTCGAAGCCACTGCCCGATTGCGTATGGCCGCGGCCCGAAACCCACGGTCCTCCTGCCACACATGAGCCACCGGAATCTCGTTGCGCTCCTCGAACAAACGGACAACTGCCGCCGTCTGCTCCGTGGATCCATCATCCGCAACGGTCAGGGAAAAGTCTCGATCGGTTTGACGGCAAAACCCCTCCAGTACTGCCGTGAGGGCATCGGGCCGATTGTAGGTCGTCACGATCACCGTGGTCTTCATTCCGATCAGGCGCGATCCGGCCGCCTCAAAGGGGACTGTTTGGGAAACGTCCACTGTTCCTGTTGTTCAAATCGCTTCGCGTAGCGGTAAAACGTCCCCTCGAAATTGCCGAACGCGATGACGAACCCCGCCCAGCCGTCGAGAAACCCTCGTTTGGCCACATAGTGCTTCAGAAACGACCAGACCCCGTGCAACAACGCCATCCCCATCGATACACGCCTATTGTCGAGTTTCTGTGCCCCCAGCGTGGAATAGCGATTGGCCTTCTTGACGACTTCCTCAAAGTTCCGAAACGGAATCTGCCAGATCGCCTGCTGCAGCCGACCGACCGGTTTCGGTGTCAGTAAGTCATATCCTTCATGCACGGGCAGTTCCATATACTTCATGGCGCCTTTGCGAAACAGTTGCGGCTGCCTGTAATTGGGATACCACCCAGAATGGGTGATCCAGCTTCCCATAAAATAGTTCCGCCTCGGCACAAGATACGCATCATGCGCGGGCTGGTCGGCCAGCAACGACAAGATTTCATCCCGGACCTCCGGCGTACATTGCTCGTCCGTATCGATGCTGAGGACCCAGTCGTAGGTGCAGGCGTCAACCGCCTGATTGCGCAAATGGCCAAACCCTTGGAACGGAATCTGGACGATTCTCGCTCCCAGATCGGCCGCAATCCGATCGGTCCCGTCGGTACTGTGCGAGTCGGCGACCACAATCTCGTCCGCCCACAAGACACTGTTCACGGCATCGGCAATCCGCTCGGCCTCATTGTAGGCGATGATATAGGCGGACAGTTTCAGCATACTCGCTCCCCGCCCCCGTCGCTCACCCCCGCCAATGCGGCGCTGACCATCCAGCCCCAAAAGAGTCCCTCGGTGTGATCGATCAATGACGAATTGAAGACGCAGCCGACGGCCAACACAATTACGACTCCCTGGCCGAGCACACCGTACAGATTCGCGTCAAACGAGCGAAATTTCCACCAAAGAATTCCGAATAACCCCGGCAGAAGTACGGCTCCGGCCGCACCTAACTCCGCAGTAGTCAGCAGATATTGATTATGCGGGTGGGCCGGCTTGACCGCCATAGGTTCGGAGACAAATTCGGCATAGGCTCGGGCAAAGCTGCCACTTCCTACTCCCAAGACAGGATGGGCTGCGATCAATTGCGCCGTGCGTCGATACCATTCCATGCGAAGCCCGACGGACGAGCCGACCGGCGCAATCGTTTCGACCTGTGCCCTCTCCAATTCCCTCATCGTCTTTTCCACACGCTTCTGGAATACAGGAGACAGCGCATAGGACAGGACGACCAGGATCGCGACCGTCGTCGCGCCCACGGCCAGACCGCGCAATCCGAAGGAGCGCACAAACCACACAAGTACCAACGCGCTCAGGACGAGCTGTCCCGTTCGTCCTTGCACCAGCATAAAGACATCGATGACCGCACCAATCGCCAGCACCGCCAACCCATACCGTTGCCACGGGACACTCACCCGTCGTCCGACCTCCGCAAAGAGTAACGCGGCGAACGCCATCAAGAGATTGTGTGTAATTTGTAGTTTGAAGACCGTCGCGTTGGTCTGATCGCCGTGGAACCACGGTGTTTTTGGAATCCAGCCGACGGCCAAACAGAGTGACAGCAAGAGGGTGATGCCCATGCTGATCCCGAACGCCCAAAGCCCCCGCTGACGAACGGATGAATCCAGAAACAGCGGGATGAACACCAGAGGAAGCAGCAAGTCATCGTATTTCCAGAGGGATTTGACTCGCTCACCGAACGGCGCAAGCCCGTGAACCATTCCCAACGCGATCAGGACAAACAACCCCGGCAACAGCAACGTCATCCGGTTGTCCCGAACAATTTTTGGCAACTCACAGAAGGCCCCGCTAATAGTCCAAGCAACAACAGTGACGACCAACAGAATTCCATCGAGGCTGGTAGAAATCGGAAGGCTGAACCCGAGCAAAGCAGCGGCCCAACCTGCGACCGATCTGGATTGAGTCTGAACAACGCTCCACGTCATCACCATCACTTCACCGCAAACACAATGAGGGGGATTCGCAGCGAAGGGCCCGCATCCCTTTCCATCTTACAGGGACATCCGCCGTTCCACCGCTGAGACTGACTGTGCCAGTCCTAGAAACGCCAGTGCCCAGATTCCCACAATCCCGAATCGGACGGTATCCGACGCCAGCTGAAACACAAGCGCGCCACAACCACAACAGACCATCACGCCATATTCGGCCAGCGCCGTTCTGCGATGGCTCCACCCACTGAGCACCAACCGCTGATAGTAGTGTGAGCGGTGGGCTTGCCAGAATTTCTCTCCGCGCATGAGCCGCCGCGCCAAGGTCACCGACGCATCGACGATGAAAGGCGAAAACACAAGCAGCGGGACCCAGAGCGACCACACCCCGTAGTGCCAACCGGTCAGGCCAAGTCCCGCCGCAAGAAACCCCAATGTCGTCGAGCCGGCATCGCCCAGAAAAATGCGGGCCGGATGAAAGTTGAACAGCACAAACGCGGCGGCGGCCGCGGCAATTGAGGCGCTGACAAGCATCAGCGGCTGATGATCTCCGACCCAGGACAGCACCGCCAGAAATCCGAATCCAAAGACCGCCATCCCGCCGGCCAAGCCATCCATGCCGTCCATGAAGTTGTAGAGATTGATCATCCACACGACCGGCAGGATCACCACCGCGGCCCATCCCCATTCAAGGCCTTCAGCCAGCAGACCAGCGGCCAACGCGCCCGCGGCGAGAAAATGGGCGGCCAGCCGCCCGATGATGGAAAGCCCGGCAAGATCTTCGACGAAAGAGACGCCCACAAGCAGCGCGGCCCCCAGCCACAGCGGCCACCATTCGATTGGTGACACCACTGGCACGCTCACCGCAATACCGGCCGCGACGCCGATTCCACCGGTTCTCGGAACAGGCTGCTGATGAAGGGAGCGTTCGTTGGGGTGGTCCAGCATGCGGCCGGCGAATGTCCGCAGCAACATGGACACCGTCACCCACGCCACGGCGAAGGAGACGACCGGCGCGCCGAACACATAAACCGGAAGCGATTCGGTCATCTTCGCTGCCCGCACCGAATCATCACCGCGCGTCCGGCTGTCATGTTGCCCGCGAAAGCCGTACCCTGTTCCCGCTAAACCAGGCCACTGTTTCAGCTAGACCCTGGACACCCGAATACGGTGGCGCCCAATCCAATTCCTTCCTGAGCTTCGACGAATCGACTTGCAACGAGCCAAGCAGCCGATCGATCATCGATTTCTTCCCCAGAATCTGTGCCGTCCATCGGAGCAGCGAAAGCGGTATTGGCCACAATCGAACAGAAACGCCCATCGCGCGTCCAATCCGCCGAATCAGATCAGGAGTCGAGAGATCCTCGCCGTCGCTGACAAGATAGGTCTGCCCGGCCGCACGCACGTCCTTTGCACAACAGGCAAGGGCATCAACCAGATTCCCCAGATAGATCAGACTGCGGCGATTGTGCACAGAGGCAAACGGCAGCGGAATTCCACGACGCAGGGCATTTAATAGTTGCAGAAAATTGCCTCCCACACCGGGGCCGTACACCAGCGGAGACCGGACCACCACCGTCTCCAGACCCATCTCAGACGAAACAGCGGCCAATGCCCGCTCGGCTTCCCATTTCGAAATTCCATATGGGTCTTGAGGATTTGGGGCATCCTGTTCTGTGAACGGCGCCTGGCTCTCCTCTCCGTTCACCTTGATCGAACTCATGTACACGAACCGGCGAACCCCCCGTCGCGCCGCAGCCCGCGCGAGCCGTTCGGTCCAGTCTGTGTTGACACGGCGAAACTCGCGAATCGGATCTGCGGCTTGGTCATCCATAATATGGACCCGTGCCGCCAGGTGAATGACCGCCTGCACCCCATGCAGCGCCAGGTCCGCCGCCGCCTCTGACGAGTGATCGTTCAGCACAGTCCACTCGAACCCCTCGCCATCGGAGTCGCCGCCCACCGGAATGTTCGACCGGTCCCGCACCCCTCCCCGCACACGCATCCCCGCATCGCGCAACCGCCGACTGAGCGCCGATCCCACGAATCCGTTCGCTCCTGTCACCAAAATTCGATCGCTCACGGTTCGCCGGACACCCGTTCACTCATGCCGCACAAGGCGGTTCAGCTTAATGTCGTGTGCCTCTCGAAGAACGCAGCGCCTTCCCCGCTGCCTTCCAGGCGAAGACATTGATCCCCTTGCGCACGTGATTCTCAGCGCCGCCGTACACCAGCGCAGGACCCGTGACTCTGTCGCCTGCCAGAGCCGTCCACCGCTCAAGACCTGTAAAAAAATCACGATTGAGGGTCTGTCCCGACTTGATTTCGATGGGGATCAACTTCATCCCGGCCTCGACAATGACATCGACCTCGTTGCCGTTACTATCCCGCCAGAAATGGAATGCCGCCCGCTCTCCCTGGTTGAGCCGAGTCTTGACCAACTCGGACACGACAAAGGTTTCAAAGATGTGCCCGCGCAGGGGGTGGGTCGTCAATTGGTCCGGCTCCTGAATCCCCAGCAACCAGCACAACAAACCCGTATCGTAAAAATAGAGCTTAGGCGACTTGACCAGACGCTTCCTGAAGTTCGCATGATGCGGACGCAGCTGAAACAGAATGTAGCTCGCCTCCAGCACCGACACCCAGGCCTTAGCCGTGTTATGGGTAATCCCGCAGTCGGTCGCTAATGCGGAGAGATTCAAGATCTGTCCGCTACGGCCGGCGCAGAGCCGTACGAACCGCTGAAACGTTTCCAGCTCCTGCACCTTGAGCAGTTGACGAACATCACGCTCCACATACGCCGTCACATAGGCGGGAAACCATTCGCGAGGCGGCAGGCGCCTATCATACAAGGCCGGATAGCCGCCGGTGAACAGCATCGCATCAAGGCTCAGGGGGCCGACACCGGCCTCCTCTAATTCACGCACGGAGAACGGCAACAGCTCGATGAACGCGGTTCGGCCGGCCAATGACTGGGTGACCTTGGACATCAATCCGAAATGCTGCGACCCCGTCAGCACAAACAGTCCCATGCGGCCATCCGCATCAACCCGGGACTGCAAATAGGAGAGGATCTCCGGTGCGCGCTGCACCTCATCGAGCACCGCCCCATCCGGCAAGCGCTCCAGAAACGCGCGCGCGTCATCGAGCGCTAGCCGGCGCACATCCGGATCTTCCAGGGAGAGATAGGGCTTCCCGGCAAAGACCGCCTTGGCTAAGGTCGTTTTGCCTGATTGGCGCGGCCCAGTCACCGTTACGACAGGAAACCCTCGCAAGAGTCTACGGAGCGATGCCTCCACTTCACGCGGGATCATATTGGAAGGCTAAAGAAGAGCATGCAGATTGTCAATTGATTTCACAATTTGCATAAATCATCCATCTGCGCCTTGTGCGCGCATCCCCGCATCGCGCAACCGCCGACTGAGCGCCGATCCCACAAATCCGTCCGCCCCTCTGTTATCACGATCCGGTCGGCCACGGCTGGTCACTTCATTCGCAGGCACATTGACAATGCCTCACCAGGAGTCAGCTCACCACACGCCGCGCCAACAGCCCTTGGGCCGCCAACTTGACAAACACACGGGAGCAGAAAAACTTCAGCATACTGGCCAGATGCCACATCAAATAAGACAGATTCCGATGACTCTCGCGGCGGGCGGCATGTACCACCTTGGTGCCGGGGCACAAAACGATGTCGTGTCCTGACAGGCGCAGCCGCGCGCAAATATCGACATCCTCATAGTAGAGATAAAACCGCTCATCAAATCCGCCGAGTTCCTGGAAGGCCGAGGACTGAAAGAGCATAAACATCCCCGCTGTCCAGTCCGGATGCAACGGACGATCCGACGATCCATATTCACTCGTCCGCCCTAGCCCAAGAGCTTTCTTTGCGATTCGAACCGGTGTGGGAAACGGCCTGACGCTGTCTTCGAGACCTCCTTGCGGGTCGATCACCACTGGAGCGGCCAACGAAGCGCCGGTCTCCACAAGACAGCGCGCCAGCGTATCGAACGGATCGTCATTCAACCGAATGTCTGGATTCACCACGCAAAACAGCTCACTGGAGATGCGCCGAAACGCCTGATTATGATTGGCACCAAATCCCTTGGGCCGGTCGTTGCGAATCACCTCGATCGGCAGCGCATACTCGTTGATGTCGAACAGAAGCTCCTCCGGAACATTCAAGGTGAGCACAATACGGATATCCGTTTTGCATCGAGCGGCGATGTCAGTCAACAGATTCCGTACCAGCGTACCCTGGCCATGGCTAACAACCGACATCACAATACGTGGCAAGCTCATGCACTATTGGATTGACGTCGCGCAAGTACGCCTTGATGCAGTGGGATATACCGCCCTATGACATCTAACCAGGACCATCCAGCGACATGCTATATGTTCCGAGGAAAGAGTTCTCTGACTCGAATCGTTCCGTAAGGGGACTCCGCCTGTTTGAACAGTTTCTGTCCATTTAACTGGTGCGCGGCGGTGGGCCGTGCAGGCAGGTTGTCGGAGTACATGCCATCGGGCGTGCGTCCGTCACGCGCACGATGCGGCCTGATCTGATTGCAGAAGGTCATGTACCGCACCACCCCTGGTGGGCATCGCGGACGGTCTCGTCCGTTTCATTGCCTCGCTCCGTTGTGTCGCCATTTCTCGGTGGCTTCGGTAAAGCCAGGCTTCCACTTAGCACACTGTCCGAATTTCCGGAGCCCTCTCCGAATAGCCCCGAGGAGCTTAATTCTTCTTTTCTATCCCAAACACCGAGGTTTTCCTTAGACCCTCTCACATCACAGACCGCAATCACAGATCAGGTCATTGATCGCGCTGCATAAGTTGTCGGGCCTTCGCTCTAAACACGTTCACCGCCTTTACAAATGGAATCAGACCAGCGCGTAGCCACGGCCAACGGTTGATAGCGAGTTTCAGGCCACCAAACCGGATCCCTATGTGCCATTGAACAACACGGCCGATATCCTTCCAAAACGTCTGCCGAGTGGAACCAGCCTCATGCGGTACGCTTGTCTCAGGGGGTGTTAAGAATCTGCGCATGCCGCTCTTTGCGTTCAGTGTCGCCTGCAGAAAACCATGACCAAACCACCGGTCCGGCTCTAGGTGGCATCCCTCCGCCCATTCGTTCCACGCATTGATGAATATCAACTCATCGCTTCTGCCCGATTGCCCTACAAGGTCAATGGTTGAGG
>DASUMN010000170.1:0-20147 GCA_036277675.1 Nitrospira sp.
CATGCCACTGCCCACGAGACCGTTTGTCCAAGACATACCGATAATCGAAATCTGACCCATAGCCCAACTGGCTGTAGTATTTCGGCGCAATGGTCAAATCTTGGCTCGGATTGATGGCCCAAAAAAAACTGCTTTGGGCGGAGATGCCGAATCGGTTATCGTACGAGATGACTGGCATCAGGAGCCCGCTCTTTCGCTTGGCCATGGGATAGGTCAGCGCAGGAAAAGGAAGGACCGGCACATCGTTCACACAGAACCACGCCTTTTTGAATGCCATGGTATCGCCAAAGATGACATCGGCATCTTCAAATCGCAGGCGCCAAGCCGGTACTTCCCCCTCCTGTGCATCGCAGTTTGTAAAACTGCCGCCCTTCACCCGGTAGTGATATTCAGAAAATCGCTGCAAGAGGCGGCCCGACACCAAGGAATTCGTGGAAGGAGCGAACAACTGTCCCTGCGTCACCACACCGGCCTCGGTATTCACGTTCAACTCAAGCCGTTCGGCGGTGACGTCCGTCTTCGGATCCGTCAAATGCACGTGGCCGGTGGCGGTCAGGACTCCAGACAATGCTTGAATCGTGACATGGTCTGCCGTGAGCGTGAGGGTCCCTTGGCGCACCACGACGGATCCATCGGCTTCGTACAGTTCTTGATCTTTTCGATAGTCCAAGCGGGCGGCCGTGATTTCCAGCGGCGCGGACCCGGAAGAAGAGTTTCCGGCAGGTTTCTGAATTTCAGCGGCCCAAAGGGAGAGCCCTGGAAGAGAGACCGCCAAGGCCCACGCAAGCACAAACCGCCGACAGATCCGCCGCCAAGGATCTGTCATGCTAACCCCTAATCAACGACAGCCCACAGCCATTCACCGCCGCCTTGATGTCGCCGAGCAACATGAGCGAGCCGGCCACACAGATGAGATCGCCGGGAGATGCCTGTTGCTTTGCCCTCTGTAACGCCTCGGCTGGCAGCGGCACCTCATACACCGGCTTGGGCCATTCCCTCAGCGGTTCGCGCAGCTCGTGGACGGTCGCGGATCGGGCAAGACCGGCTTGCGTGAGCACGATTTCAGAGACCAGAGGCAGCAATGGTGCGAGGAATTCCCGAAGATCTTTGTCCCGCATCATGCCCCACACAAGAATGATACGCGCATTCGGATGGTTGGCGAGAAATTCCTCCAGATACCGAGCCAACGCCCTGGAGGCAGCAGGGTTATGAGCCCCGTCCAGAAGGACGCGTGGAGCATCTTCAATGACCTCCAGCCGCCCTTCCCACACTACCGAGCGCAACCCTTTCCGAACTGCCGCCTCATCGACCGGCACTCCCTCATGGCCGGCGGACTCGAGTAATGCGATGGCACATGCGGCATTATCCAATTGATGCCGCCCGACAAGTCCGCATCGAAGCCCCTCAAACACCCTTCCCCATCCCCGATAGGTAAACCGATCGCTGCTTCCCTCAACGACAAATTCAGATCCCAGCCGCCGCACCGGCGCAGCGCGCTCGGCCGCAACCCGCTCTATGACTGCGCCCGCCTCGGCTCCCATCCGCCCAATGACCACCGGCACGGCCGGTTTGATGATCCCAGCCTTTTCAAAGGCGATGGCCTCTTCGGTCGTTCCCAAATACTCCTGATGGTCCAGCGCAATGGTCGTAATCACACACGCCATCGGCTCAACCACGTTGGTGGCGTCGAACCTCCCTCCCATCCCGACTTCCAGCACCGCAAGATCGACCTGGGACTCCGCAAAGTAAAGCAGCGCGAGCACCGTTGTCATCTCGAAAAAAGTCAGGCTCACAGTCGGCGGAACGGCGCGGCGCAATCGGCCCACCAGCTCGGCCAAGCGATCTTCTGAAATCATCTCGCCGTCGATGCGGATACGCTCGCGAAAGTCGACTAAATGGGGAGAGGTGTAGACGCCCACCCTCAACCCGGAAGCACGCAACATCGCCGCGGCCATGGCGACCGTCGATCCCTTGCCGTTGGTCCCACCGACGTGCAAGACACGCAGCCTGTGCTCCGGATGACCGAGCGTCTCGAGCACGGCCTGCACCGGCTCCAGGCCGAGCTTGATCCCATGCTTCTGGAGACCATAGAGGTATTCAATAGCGGCGGGATAGGTCATCACCCAACCGGGAGGACGAGGAACGTCTAAAAATGGGAGACGAGCGTGCTGACCGTCTCTTTGAGCTGTTTGCGCTCGACGATCATATCAATCATCCCGTGCTCCAGAAGAAATTCAGCCCGCTGAAACTGATCCGGCAGCTGCTGTTTGATCGTTTGTTCAATGACGCGGGGGCCTGCAAAGCCGATCAACGCCTTGGGTTCCGCAATGATCACATCGCCCAACATCGCCACACTGGCCGTGACGCCACCGAAGGTCGGATCGGCTAGAATCGAGATGAACGGCAGCTTCGCCTCCCCCAGTTTCGCCACGGCCGCCGACGTTTTGGCCATTTGCATCAGCGAAAGAATCCCCTCCTGCATACGCGCGCCACCCGACGCCGTCACCAAAATGACCGGCACCTTCAGATCCAGTGCCCGATCGATGGCACGGCAAAGTTTTTCCCCCACCACCGATCCCATGCTGCCGCCCATAAAGCTGAAATCGAAGACACACAGCACGACACGGTTCCCATTGATCAATCCCTCGCCGATCACCAGGGCATCCTTGCGGCCGGTCTTTTCCTGTTGTGCCTTCACCCGCTCCGGATACGATTTGGTATCGTGAAACGTCAACGGGTCTTGTGCCTGCAACTCGACATCCCACTCCTTGAAGGAACCCAAATCGACGAGGAGCCCGATCCGCTCCATCACGGAAATCGGGAAATGATATTCGCATTTGGGACACACCTTGTTATTGCGGTCGACTTCCTTGCGATACACGATTTCCCGGCAATGGTTGCACTTGAGCCACATGCCCTCGCTGCCTTTTGAGCGAACAGGCGCCGGGGTCTCAACCGCTTTGTCTTTTTTGAACCACGCCATGGGTCCGTCCCTCAGTCGATCGTGAGTAGTATCACAGGCTCTCGCCGTCGGCGGAGAATAGCACAGCCTTGCTCCTGACGCACGCGCAAACCGGACTCGTGCCGAAGTTGCGCGTAGCGTACCGGCCTCTTATGACCAAGCCAGTCTCCCGAGCATCCAGATCCCGATACAGATACTGGCGACTCCGGCACAGCCCTGTAGCCCCACAAACAGACGCCGGCTGGCCGCGAGTGAATACACCAGCGGCAGACTGATCGTCAGCCCGATCGCCATCATCCCCACAATCGAGCCCACGCCAAAGACGGCAATCGACAAGAGTCCCGATCCCAACTCCTGGGTCGACGAGAGCACAATCAGCATCAGCGCCGCCGATCCAGCCAGTCCATGCGCCATCCCGATGCAGAGCGGCCGAGCAGAGCCGGCCATCCAATGCCGGTGGCGATGATCATCCTGCTGCTGGTGGCTATGAAAATGGACATGCGGACCGTCATCGTGGTGATGGCTATGGACGTGCCACCGTTCCCGATACAGTTTCCACGCCAACGTCCCGCCAAGCGCGATCAGTAAGAGCCCCACACTGGACTCCGCGATGAGTTCGAACTGTTCGGGGATACGAATGCCCCACGCCAGTACCACCGCCCCCACCAGCAACAGCGTCGTGGTATGGCCAATCCCCCACCAGAATCCTACGGCACCGGACGCCCGAAACGAGGGCCGTTCCGCCAGTACCGTCGAGATCGCGGCAAGATGGTCAGCATCAAGCGCATGTCGCAGGCCGAGCAAGAACCCAAATCCCAATATCGCGGCATAAGATGGATCGCTCATAGCGTTGCTCGATACTGCTCAGATCGAAGCTGCGGCACAGGGAACAACCTCGTTGAGAGTCTGTTTCTTCCGAATTATAACTTTAACCTTAACATTAATATTGCCATTCAAAACTGCCGTTTGATTTACTATCCACCTCTGGCATGCATCTCTAAATGTGGGTCTTCGCGCAGCCGATCAATGCCGATCAATCCACCATTCCTGAGCCCCACCTGCTCCAACCCTTTCCGTTCCTCAGCGCCTCGGTCTCGTCGAGCAGCCCAACCATTACGGATAATCTCTCGCATATCTTCCGCGCCGGCCCCCCTGCGAAGAGGCTGACGGAGATCCATCCCCGACATGGCATACAGACACAGATACCACAAGCCGTCTGCCGTCACCCGGCTACGGTCGCAGGACCCGCAAAACGGCATGGTCGTGGACGGAATGATGCCGAAGATCGTCCCATCCGGTAACCGATAGCGCTGCGCCGGCGCCGACCCACGCTCGGGTAGCGGAGTGACCATGCCGTAATGTGCGCGCACATGCTCCAAGATGCTGGCGCATGACAATACCTTCTCCATGGCCCACTCATTCGCCCCGCCCACATCCATATATTCGATGAAACGCACCTCAGCTTGATACTGCCGGGCAAATTCGATTAACGCGACAAGCTCATCGTCATTGAACCCTCGAATCGCGACGGTATCCAGCTTCAGATCGGGAAATCCCGCCTTTCCAACGGATTCAATACCATCAAGCACGCGGGCAAACTCGTCGCGACCGGTCAACCGGCGGAACCGCTCCGGCCTCAGCGTATCCAGACTGACGGTCACGCGATGCAGTCCCGCCTCATAAAGCTCTTGAGCATACTCAGCCAGGAGTACCCCATTCGTCGTCAAGGCAATTTCCCGGATCCGGCGATCATGAAGCAGCAACCGCACCAACCGCGAGAGGTCCCGCCGTAACAGCGGCTCTCCACCGGTCAGCCGGACCTTCTCCACGCCCAAATCGGCAAAATACCCGGCCAGAGTCGCCAATTCCTCAAAGCTGAGCACATCCTCGCGCGGCAGCCAAACATAGTCTTCTTCGGGCATACAGTACCGGCAGCGCAAATTGCAGCGATCCGTGACAGACAACCGCAAACTCTTCAACGGCCGCCCGAATCGATCCTCTACCGCCGCTGGCGCCATATTTTCCGTGACTTCATCCATGTCTGCCGCAACCCGCAATCCATTTGCTCACATGCTTGCGCTTCACGAGTTTATGGGTGCTCTTCCACCCACACCTCCCCTTCGGGAGTATGCTCCAACTTCCAAATAGGGGTGATTTGCTTCAATTCATCGATCGCCCATTGACAGGCGCGAAACGCCTCAGCCCGATGCTCAGCGCCGGCGATAATCAGCACGATATTCTCACCGATCGCAATCTCGCCATAGCGATGGATCATGAGCAGTTCCAGAATGCCAAAGTCCTTCAAGGCTCTCTCGTGGATTTCCTGGAGCTTCTTCTGTGCCATCCCCTCGTAATGTTCGAACGTGATGCGGTCCACATCGCGGCCTCGTGACCGGTCACGCGCCACCCCTAAGAACATTGCAATCCCGCCGATTCGCTTTGACCGACTACGGACCCGATCCAGCTCCTGATCGATAGAGAAATTTTCCCGCTGCACCCGGACAAACTGACTGTCGTCAACGGGGCTCGCTCCTGATCCGCCGGCGAACGGCGGTAACAGTGCGATCTCGTCATTGGCGTGAACGACCGTGTCCTCGTGTGCAATTTCCTGATTGACCGACACCAGCACCTTTTTCTTCTGGATCAATTCTCCGATTGGAGGATAGCTGGCTTCGATTGCACCTATAACATCCTTGACAGATCCCCCATCGGCCACATTCAACGATAGGGCCGGCTGGTTCCCCGCCATCATCTTGGTCATCCCAAACAGACGAACCGTAATCATATTCTCTCAACTATCAATCGGTTTCCGCCTAAACATCAACCTAATCATTCATTATTCCTGACATACGTTCCGGACTTCCCACCGGACTTGGAAAGCAGACAGACCTCAGTAAAACTCATCCCGCGGTCGACGGATTTACACATGTCATAGATCGTCAAGGCCGCCACCGACGCCGCCGTCAACGCTTCCATTTCGACTCCCGTCTGGCCTGTCGTCTTCACGGTCGCGGTAATCGTAATGGAACAAGATCCGCTCTGATCCGGTTGCGGGTCTTCCTTGAAGGAAATATCAACGCTGGTCAGCAGCATCGGATGGCACATGGGAATGAGATCGGGAGTCTTCTTGGCTCCCATCACGCCGGCTACTTGCGCGACCGCCAACACGTCGCCCTTGGCAATCGTCCGCTGTTGAATTTTTTCAAGGGTTTCAGGCTGAAGTAGAACTTTCGCCTGCGCCGTGGCCACCCGTTCAGTGGAAACCTTGGCCGACACATCGACCATGCGGGCACGTCCGGCCTCGTTGAAGTGGGTGAATTCAGCCATTTTCTTCGATGAATCAGCGCGTTACACCAACTGCGTGGGGAGATTATAGGAGCCAAGGGAAATGAAGGTCAAGCGACAGAACCGAGTAGCGGTCGTGGAGGCAGCCGATACCATGTCCGGCTTAGCAGACAGTCACAAAGAGGAAATCTTTCCTCGCATCAGCACAACCGAACTTCCTCACCCACACCAACCTGCAGGCGGTGCGCGGCACTCTCTTCTCGCAAAAAGATCTCCAAGGTGCCACCGCTGTTGATCAGCGCGGAGGGACTCTTCTCGCTCCCTTGGCTGTAACTCCCGACAACGTCGTTAATGATATGTGCTCCCACGTGAATCTCCACGATGTCGTCCCCCAGTGAGGCCCTGAATTCCTGAACTTGTCTGGCCGTGATGTTTGAAATGAGATTCCCGAATCGATCGATGGAGACGACCTTCCCGATCAGCAATTCATCGTGCCGGATCGGAAGCGACGCGGCACAGCGAATGGGATCGTGAACGGCCGGCCCCATAAAGGCCGGGGGAACCCCCCTGCTCAGCCACGCCGCCGTGGGTGCAAACACATCACGGCCGTCAAAAGTCGATCCGGCTGTCACCAGACGGTATTGTTTGTTGTCAATCTGCCACATCTTTGCGCCCGGTTCCTGCTCCAGCACTTCGCTGAACAACCCGTTGTCCGGACCGATGAACATCGCGCGAGCAGTGGCGATCAACAACGGCCGGCGGGCCGTGCCGACTCCAGGATCGACCACGGCGACATGAATGGTGCCGTCGGGGTAATACCGATAGCAGGACCGAAGAAAATACCCGGCCTCTTCGATCTGGTGCGAGGTGATTTGGTGTGAGAGATCGACGATGGTCACGGCGGGGTTGATCGATAAAATCACCCCCTTCATGCTCGCCACAAAATGATCGCGTTCGCCGAAGTCCGTCAGCAACGTGATCAGAGGGGGGGCCGTCGACACGGCTAAAATTCCTCGAACTTGATCTCCACCACTTCGTATTCAACCATCTTGACCGGAGTTTTTACCTCAACGAAATCACCGACCCGCTTGCCGATCAATGCGCGGCCGACCGGTGATTGGACGGAAATCTTATTGAATTTCATGTCCGCTTCGTCCTGCCCGACCAGCGTATATTGCTTCTTGGATTGTGTCTCCTGCTCGATCACCGACACCGTCGCGCCAAACACGACCGTCTCACTGACCCGTCCGGTGATCTCGACGATCCGGGCCTCGGCCAGCTTGGTTTCGATCTCGGCCATCCTGGATTCGATGAACCCTTGGCGTTCCTTGGCCGCGTCGTATTCGGCATTCTCGCTGAGATCGCCGTGGGCGCGCGCCTCCGCGATCGCCTCGATGTTTTTTGGCCGTTCGACTTTCCGCAGACGGTCCAATTCCGCCTTCAACGCGTCGTACCCCTTCTTGGTAATCGGTGTCGGCATAGTGAACTGGCTCCTGGATAACTAGGTCTGATGATATTCTTGCAAAGACCGGATAGACAACTCTTTCCTGAGGATTGATTCGATGCCCATCGCCGCGGCCCGGGCTCCCCGCATGGTTGTGAAATACGGCACGCCTCGATGAAGCGCTTCCCGCCTGATCGACAGGGAATCGAGATGCGCCGACGCAGTCCGTACGGTGTTCACCACCAGCGCGACCGATCCATTCTTGATATGATCGACGATGTGCGGCCGGCCTTCCTGCACCTTATTGACGGCCTCAACGACGAGGCCTCCCTGACGGAGATACCCGGCTGTTCCACTCGTTCCCCAGATTCGAAATCCGAGTTTCACCAGGGAGCGCGCCACCTCGAGCGCAGTGGGGCGGTCGCCCTCCTTCACACTGATGAAGGCCACTCCACCCTTGGGCAACACCGCGCCTGCTCCGGCCTGCGACTTGGCGAAGGCCCAGCCAAAATCGCTGTCGATGCCCATTACCTCTCCGGTCGATTTCATTTCCGGCCCCAACAGCACATCCACACCGGGAAACTTATTAAAGGGGAACACTGCTTCTTTGACCGACAGATGCGCCGGCTGCGGAGCCTGTGTGAATCCGAGATCCTGAAGGGTCTTTCCAAGCATCACTTTCATCGCCAGTTTCGCCAGTGGCACGCCGATCGCCTTACTGACAAACGGGACAGTCCGTGACCCGCGTGGATTCACCTCCAACACGTAAATAGCGGTGTCTTTTACCGCAAATTGGGCGTTCATCAGCCCAATCACGCCAAGTTCCAACGCAAGCACCTTCATTTGACGCTCGATCTCACACACCACATCCTGCTCCAATGTGTACGGCGGCAATGAGCAGGCCGAATCGCCGGAATGCACTCCGGCCTCTTCAATATGCTCCATAATTCCCGCCACGACGACCGTCCTTCCATCCGAGATGGCGTCGGCATCCACTTCAATGGCGTCGGCCAGATACTTATCGATCAGCACGGGATGCTTGGGCGACGCTTTGACGGCGGAACGCATATACTCAAGCAGTCCTGCCTGATCATAGACGATTTGCATCGACCGCCCACCCAACACATAGGACGGCCGCACCATGACGGGATATCCGATCGACTCCGCAATGTGCACCGCTTCATCGACCGATCGAGCGGTCCCACTCTCTGCCTGACGCAGGCCGAGCTTGTTCAACAGGTCACGGAACCGCTCGCGGTCCTCCGCCAAATCGATGGCGTCCGGGCTGGTGCCGAGAATCTTGACACCGGCCCGTGACAGCGGAAGAGCCAGCTTCAGCGGGGTTTGCCCGCCGAACTGCAACACGACTCCCAACGGCGCCTCTGCCTTCACGATATTGAGCACGTCTTCCTCCGTGAGCGGCTCAAAGTACAGCCGGTCCGAAGTGTCATAATCCGTGCTCACCGTTTCCGGATTGCAGTTAACCATGATCGTTTCGACTGCCTCTTCTCGAAGCGCCATGGCCGCATGCACACAGCAGTAATCGAATTCGATGCCCTGGCCGATGCGGTTGGGACCTCCGCCGAGAATCACGACCTTCTTCCGATCCGACGGCCGAGCCTCACATTCGCTGCCATAGGTGGAATAGAGGTAGGGCGTGTGCGCTTCGAACTCTGCCGCGCAGGTATCCACCCGTTTGTATGTCACGGGCAGCCTCGATGCCGCGCCGGTTCCGCCCTTGGCTGGTCCCATGCGCGCCTTACGGACTATGTCCGCATCGAGACCGAGAAGATGCCCGATCCGGTCGTCTGAAAACCCTTGGCGTTTGGCCTCATGCAACAACCCATCCGCCAATGCCGCCGCATTGCCGGCCGTACTCACGAGCCTCCGTTCAAATCCAATCAGCTCCCGAATCTGTTCGAGAAACCATGGATCGATCTTCGTGATCGCAAACAGTTCCTCGTTCGTCAGACCCAGGCGGATGCCGTCGGCAAGATGCCACAATCGTTCGGGCAGCGGCGTCCGCAGCACGCGTTGGACCTTCTCCAACGCAACCTCGCGATCCAAGTCCTCTGGAATCCCCCGATCAATCCCCACCCGCGAAACCAAACCGTTGAGGTCCAGTTCCAGAGAACGGATGGCCTTTTGCAGCGACTCCTTGAAGGTCCGTCCGATCGCCATGGCTTCGCCGACCGACTTCATTTGCGTCGTCAACGTGGGATCGGCGCCTTTGAACTTCTGAAACGCGAACCGAGGAATTTTCACCACGACATAGTCAATCGTCGGCTCGAACGAAGCCTTGGTCACCCCGGTAATATCGTTCGTAATTTCGTCCAGGGTGTACCCGACCGCCAGCTTGGCGGCGATCTTCGCAATCGGGAAGCCTGTCGCTTTCGACGCCAACGCCGAGCTGCGCGACACCCGTGGATTCATTTCGATGACGACCATCTCTCCGTTCGCCGGATCGACGCCGAACTGGATGTTCGACCCGCCCGTATCGACACCGATTTCCCGGATGATCCGGAGCGCCGCGTCCCGCATCCGTTGATACTCTTTGTCCGTCAAGGTCATCGCCGGCGCGACGGTGATACTGTCGCCGGTGTGAACCCCCATCGGATCGAGATTCTCGATCGGACACACGATCACGACATTGTCCTTCAGATCGCGCATCACCTCGAGTTCATATTCTTTCCACCCGATGACCGACTCCTCAATCAGCACCTGGCTGACCGGACTCATCGCCAAGGCCCAATCGATCAGCTTCTCGAATTCATCCCGATTGTACGCGATGTTGCCGCCGGTTCCGCCCATGGTAAACGACGGGCGAATGATCGCCGGAAAACCCGTCATCTCCAGAATCGCGATCGCTTCCTGGCGCGTACGTGCCGTGCCGCTCTTGGGCACACGCAGGCCGATGCGCTGCATCGCCTGTTTGAAGGCGTCCCGATCTTCCGCTTTATGAATAGCCTCGGCCGAGGCGCCGATAAGCCGAACCCCATACTTCTCCAGCACCCCGCGCTTGACCAGTCCTACAGTCGTGTTGAGCGCCGTTTGCCCACCCATCGTCGGGAGTAACGCATCGGGGCGCTCCCGTTCGATCACCTTCTCGACGACTTCCACTGTAATCGGCTCGACATAGGTGCGATCAGCCATTTCGGGATCGGTCATAATGGTAGCGGGATTGCTATTGATCAGAATGACCCGATAGCCCTCTTCCTTGAGAGCCTTGCACGCCTGCGTGCCAGAATAGTCGAACTCGCAGGCCTGTCCGATGACAATCGGACCGGACCCGATCATAAGAATGGAACGGATGTCTGTGCGTTTCGGCATGTGATCGCGATACCGTACGTTGGTTATTCCGACTGCGGCAAAGGCCCGATCGACGGGTGGTACGGCGCCGGATGAACCGGCTCCACCGCACCGGGCCCTCGATAAAACTTCATCGCCTCAGGCAGCCAGGCTTCGATCTGATTGATTCGCGAGGCATCAGACGGATGCGTCGACAAAAACTCGGGGATATTCTGTTTTGCCCGGAAACAGGCCTTGTCGATCAGTTGCCGGGGGCAGCCGCTCATCCGTTCCCAAAACGGCACCGCTTCTCGGGGATCGTAGCCCGCTTGGGCCATCAACCGGAGTCCGATGCGATCCGCCTCCGACTCTTGACTTCGACCAAAGGGCAACGACACCCCCACTCCATACGCGCTCATCGCGGCCATCGCCGCATCCGGACGTCCCGCAACAGCTCCGGCAGCCAACGCGCCCACTTGGGCGATGCTTTCCAGAACGCCACGGCTATAGCGCTCGGCTCCATGCCGCTGGAGGGCATGCGCCACCTCATGACCCATCACGGTGGCCAGGCCATCTTCGGTTTTCGTGATTGGAAGAATTCCCGTAAAGACCGCCACTTTGCCGCCCGGCAAAGCAAACGCATTGATCGAACGGTCGTCCTGAATGACGACAAATTCCCATTGATACTCCGGTTTGTTCGCCGCAGCGGCAATGCGAGTCCCGACCCGGTTGACCATCTCAGTCACTTCCAAGTCCTCGCTCAATCGGGCTTTGCGCAGCACCTCATGAAACCCGCTGATGCCCATGGCAATTTCTTTGTCTTCTGAAATATAGATGAATTGATCCCGCGACGTTCCCGGCGCCCGATAACAACCGGCCAGTGCGGACAGGAGGCCGATTGACGCACCAAAGTTGAGCATACCATACAGCCCCATGGCGCACCGCGCACCGGAGCACAGCAGGCTTCGGCGCCCAATCGGCACCGAACGCCATCGGTCCATCGAGGAATCACTTCTTGACGGTGTCATCTCCAATGCCAACGCCTAGTCTCAATCGCAGAATCAGGACGGCCCTTCTCACGGCATCCATAGATACATGAACTGCGGTGTGCCGCCTCGCGCAAGCGCCATGACATCGAACTCGGCCAGACTCGACAACGGTCCGGGAGCCAAGAGCTTCGAATAGACATTGTTCGAATACTCGCCGGGACGGTGATAGGTGACAACTCGAGCTTCTGTCAGGTTGGCTTTCTTCTTGGCCACTTCGATGGCGTCCTCCAGATAGCCGATCTCGTCCACCAATCCGCTCGCCTTCGCCTGCTCTCCTGTATAGATTCGACCGTCGGCCAGCTTTTTGATTTGATCCATCTGCAAATGCGGCCGCCCTTCCTGCACGACACTCAAGAAGCGCTGATAGAACGAATCGATCAGTCCTTGAAAGATCGCCCGTTCGTCAGCCGTCATCACCCGGAACGGCGAACCCATGTCTTTCCGAGGCCCCGACGTCACCGCGGTCGCCTCCACACCTACTTTTTCGAGCAACCCTCTCGCATTGATGGTCATCATGATGACACCGATGCTGCCCGTCACCGAGGAGGGATGCGCCATCACCGTATCGGCGGCAGCTGCGATATAGTACCCCCCAGAGGTGCCCAGATCCATAATCGAGGCGACAATGGGGATCTTCCTGGACCCCTTGAAGGTTTTGAGCTCGTGATAAATGATGTCCGATGCCGTCACCGTGCCACCGGGGGTGTTGATCCGGAGGACGACGGCTTTGATACTGTCGTCCTGCGCGGCGCGCGTCAGTTGTTCCTTGATTCGCGCGAGCAAGCTCGGGGCGGGTATGAATCCCTCTTTCTCCTGAGAGCTGATCATGCCGGAGACTTCGAGCAACAGTATCTTCGCGCTTCCCGTCCCGCTCACCTGCGTTTCGCGAAGAGGCCCAGGCCCTGGAATCAAGGGAAAATTAAAGGTACACCCTGCCAGCGACAGCCCTGCAAGCACCACTGCAAAAAACCGATTACGCATGATGGGTCTCCATGAGTCGGACAAATTCTTCGAAGAGATACGCGGAATCATGAGGTCCCGGAGAAGCCTCCGGATGGTATTGCACCGAAAATACCGGCTGATCCAGACAGGCCATGCCTTCAATCGAGCGGTCATTTAAGCTTAGATGCGTGATCGCCACCCTGCCGTGGCTGGTTTCGACCACAGGGGGCTTGTCCGGCACCTCACTGTAGGGTTGGGGAATCTTGACCGCAAAATTGTGGTTCTGGGATGTAATTTCGACCTTTCGATTTCGAAGATCGATCACTGGATGATTTGCCCCATGGTGGCCGAACTTGAGCTTATAGGTTTCTAATCCAAATGCGAGCCCTAAAATTTGATGCCCTAAACAAATGCCGAAGATCGGATACCGCCCGATCAGTTTCTGTACCGCTTCCATGGCATAAGGAACCCCTTCAGGATCGCCGGGGCCATTGGAGAGAAAAATGCCGTCCGGCTTCCGCGCGTGGATCTCATCGGCCGAGGTTGATGCTGGCACGACCGTCACCTCGCAGCCGACATCGACCAATCGGTTGAGGATGTTCCGCTTCACGCCGAAATCATACGCGACGACGTGCCAACCCCGCCGGCCACGTCCACGGTCTCGATCCTGAGCCGCCTCCGGAATCCATGCTCCAGAGCCCGTCTTCCACGCATAGGACTGCCGGCACGTCACCTCCGCTGCCAAGTCCCGCCCCACGATGCCGGGCGCTTCCCGCGCTTTCTCCACAGCCCGGGCGGCATCAAGCCCCCCATGGGTAATGACCCCCTGCTGTGACCCGTGCTCACGCAAATGCCTCGTCAAGGCTCTCGTATCGAGCCCTTCAATGGCCACCACCTGCGCCTGCGTCAAATATTCGTGAACCGTCTGTGTACTCCGCCAGTTGCTCGCCAGCCGGCTGGCCTCCATCACCACAAACCCCTCGGCCCAAATTCGGTGGGACTCCCTATCCTCCGGCGTCGTCCCGTAATTACCGATGTGGGGACAGGTCATGGTAATAATCTGTCCCTTATAGGATGGGTCGGTCAGCACTTCCTGATAGCCGGTCATGGCCGTGTTGAAGACCACCTCCCCAACCGTCTCCCCTTCGTAACCAAGCGCGCGGCCCTCGAAGCAAGCCCCGTCCGCTAACGCCAGCAAGGCTGTCTTCATACCGGAGATCCACCCAATGTGAGCGAGCGTTTCGTCTTAATTCCCATCAGCACCATCCCCAATACCAGTGTCACACCATACAGGATACGAATCGGCATGAGCACACGAAACAGCGCCTCGAAGGCCGCCTTTTTTGCCGCCTCTCCCTGGACAGCAAACGCCTCCGCCTGAAGCGCAACCGCCTGCGGGTGCAAGACCAGAATGATGACGCCGGCCATTGCCACCATCAACATCAGCACGACCAATTCCCCCCGGCCAACCGCCACAGCCGCATCTCCGCTCCACCACCGATACCAGGAAGAGGCGCACAATACCACCACGGCGCCGATCACGAACCGCTGGTACCCTTCGAAAGCCCGCGTAAGAAACAACCCTCCTGAATCTTGTCCGCCGAACGTATTGAACACCGCTGGAATGACCGCGCCGATCAGCACGGCCATCCCCCCAACCCATAGACCCAAGGCCAGCCACTCAAGCGTCAGACAGCAGACGACACTCCAATGGGACGAGCGCCGCACGCTGTTATCGCTCCGACGATCCAGCCTCGAACACGACTCGTCCCCCCACCATCGTCGTCTTCACCTGCCCCTTGATCTTCCAGCCGGCAAACGGCGTATTGCGGCTCTTTGAACGGAACTTGCTCGGATCGACCTCCCATTGAGCATGCTGATCGACGATCGCCACATCGGCATCCGCACCGACCGCCAACGTCCCCTTCTTTAGGCCGAAGGCCGCCGCCGGAGCAGAGGTCAGTTTCGCCACCGCCTGTTCCAGCGACAGCACGCCTTCTTCGACCAACCCCAATGTCAAGGAGAGCGCGGTCTCCAGCCCGACGATGCCGAACGGAGCCTCGGTAAAGTCCTGTTGCTTTTCTTGTGTCGCATGGGGCGCATGGTCGGTCGCAATGACCTCGATGGTGCCGTCGCGCAACCCATCCTTGATTGCCTGCACGTCATCCCACGTACGCAGCGGGGGATTCATCTTCGCATGAGTATTGTACCCACGGACCACTTCTTCGGTCAGCGTAAAGTGATGGGGACAGGCTTCCGCCGTCACCTTGATTCCTCTCGCCTTCGCCTCGCGCACCATACGGACTGACCCAGCCGTGCTGATATGGGCGAGATGGAGCCGTGCGCCCGTCAGTTCGGACAGCGACAGATTCCTGGCGACCATGACGTCTTCCGCGGCCGCCGGAATGCCGGGCAGCCCCAGCTCGGTGGAAATCAATCCTTCGTTCATGCAGCCGCCTTCCGCCAGATGCAAATCCTCGCAATGATCGACGACCGTGAGATCGAAGGCCCGCGCATATTCCATTGCCCGGCGCATGACCAGGCTATTCATCACCGGCCGGCCGTCGTCGGAAATCGCCACGCAGCCGGATCGCCGGAGATCGCCGATCTCCGCCAATTCCTTTCCTTCCGAGCCTTTTGTAATCGCGCCGACGGGCAACACATTGGCCAGACCGGCCACCCGGGCTCGTTCCAGGATGAATTCGGTCACCGCTTGGTTATCGTTGATGGGACTCGTGTTAGGCATGCAACACACCGTGGTAAACCCGCCGGCCACCGCCGCCGCGCTGCCGGTCCGAATCGTCTCCTTATATTCGAAACCGGGCTCTCTGAAATGGACGTGCAGATCGACGAAACCTGGCAACACCAACATCCCCGTGGCCTGGATCATCGTACAGTCGGGGGGCACCGGCAGATTGGGCCCGACTGCCGCAATCTTCCCCTGTTCGATCAACACATCGCCGATCCCGACAAAGCGGCCGGGATCGATCACCTGCCCGTTCTTGATCAACATCGGTTTCACAGCAATACCGTCTCCCTTTCCGCGTACCGTCATCCGGCTCCGGACATGAGATACAAGATGCCCATGCGCACCGCCACTCCGTTCGCCACCTGGTCGAGAATGACGGACGAGAGACTGTCCGCCACATCCGGCGCGATTTCCACCCCACGATTGATCGGGCCCGGATGCATCACGATGGCGCCAGAATCGGCCAACTTGACCCGCTCGGCGGTCAACCCATATAACCGCGCGTACTCACGAATGGTGGGAAACAGCGCCCGCCCCTGCCGCTCCAGCTGAAGACGAAGCATCATGATCACGTTGACCCCGCGCAGCCCCTCGTCCATGTTCGAGTAGACTGTCACCCCTAGCTTCTCGACGCCCCATGGCATCATGGTAGGCGGTCCTACCAGCCGTACCTCAGCCCCGAGCTTCGTGAGCGCATAGATATTGGACCGCGCGACACGGCTGTGCGATACGTCGCCGACAATCGCGACCCGCAATCCGTCGAATCCAAACCCCCGTTCTCGAATCGTGTAGAGATCGAGCAGGGCCTGTGTGGGATGCTCGTGCCAGCCGTCGCCGGCGTTGATCACCGAGGATTTCACTCCACGTGCCAGTGTTTCGGCGGCCCCGGCCGAGGAATGGCGGAGGACGATGATATCCGCCTGCATCGCTTCGATATTGCGTGCGGTATCGAGCAGCGTTTCACCTTTCACGACACTGCTCGACGAGGGCGAGAAATTGATGACGTCGGCGCTCAACCGTTTCGCCGCCAACTCGAACGATGTGCGGGTCCGCGTGCTCGGCTCAAAGAACAGATTGACGACCGTCTTGCCACGCAACGCCGGCACTTTCTTGATTTCTCGTCCCGTCACTTCCTTGAAGGAGTCCGCCGTGTCCAACACCAGCTTGATCTCATCCACCGACAAGGGCGCCAGACTCAGCAAATCCTTGCGTTTGAGACTCATGACATCCTCCGCCTCACGGCTTGGCAATGACCACTCGGTCATCCTCCCCATTCTCTTCCAGCAAGACCTGAACTTTTTCCTCTCGCGAAGTAGGCAGATTCTTCCCGATGTACGTAGCCTTGATCGGCAGTTGTCGATGGCCACGATCCACCAGCACCGCCAGCTGAATCTCTCCCGGCCTGCCGAGATCCATTAAGCCATCCATCGCCGCGCGGATTGTCCGCCCAGTGAACAGCACATCATCGACCAGCACCACCACCTTGTCGGCCAAATCGAAGGGCACCGAAGTCTTCCGCAACACTGGCTGATTCTTGCGCAGCGCCAGATCGTCTCGATAGAGGGTGATGTCCAGCTCGCCGATAGGTACAGGCACGCCTTCGATATTTTGGATGCGTTTCACCAGCCGATGGGCTAAATGGACGCCGCCCGTCCGGATCCCAACCAGTGCCAGATTCTTCACACCTTTGTTATGCTCAAGAATTTCGTGTGCAATACGGGTCAGCGCACGGGCAATGTCACCGGAATCCATGACCAACTTCTCGTCAACCCGTTCTTTCTTCACACTCTGTTTCGTCGACATAACCGTTCTCAGCGCGAGTCGCACTGCAGACATAAAAAAACCTTCTCGCCATCTACTGGCAAGAAGGTTGGATTGTCGGACCCGGCACAAGCCGGAACAGCACACATGGTCAACTCCTTGCCCACCTCACTGGATGAGCGTTAAAGGTCTATGCATATTACTGGCGCATGCCGCAACTGTCAAGCGTCGGGAAGCCAAAACGGAACCACCCTCATGCTCATGCGACTGTTATCTGGTGTTGTAGCCGGACCATGCATTCCTTAGAATGTTTGCGCTCAGAGAGGATCTTTCGTATGGCTCGACTCAGACTCTACTGCACACGTGCCCTCCCTGATCCGGTCATGACCGCTATCCGGAAACAGTATGAGCTTGTCCAGGAGCCGCCGGATTATTCTCCTTCGCAGAAGGAGTTACAGCAGGGATTTTCCGAGGCGGACGCGGTGATCACAACCCTCGCCGAGCGTGTGGATCATACCGTGCTAGCCTGCGCCAACCGTCTCAAGATCATCGCCAACTACGCAGTGGGTTACAACAACATCGATGTCGCCGCCGCCGGTCAGAAGGGAATCATCATCAGTAACACACCCGATGTCCTCACCGATGCCACGGCGGACTTGACCTGGGCTCTGCTCCTGGCATCGGCCCGGCGGGTGACTGAAGGAGATCGGTGGATGAGAACCGGTCAATGGACGGGTTGGGCACCGACGCAAATGTTGGGCGGCGATGTCGCGGGCAAGACGCTCGGGATTATCGGCATGGGACGAATCGGTCAGGCGGTCGCCCTGCGAGCGGTGGGATTTCGCATGCCGGTCCTCTACACCAGCCGGCGATCCGTCACCGTCCCGGTCGGCCATTCATGGCACCGGCACTCGCTCGGCGAGGTGCTGGCACACTCCGACTTTCTCTCTCTCCATGTTCCACTCACTGAGACCACCCGCCATCTGATCGGAGCTCACGAGTTGCAAACCATGAAGCCTACGGCCTTTCTCATCAATACATCACGCGGGCCGGTCATCGACGAAGCAGCCCTCGTATCCGCACTGGAAACCGGCCTCATTGCCGGAGCGGGCTTGGACGTCTATGAACAGGAGCCGGCCGTGCCTGCGTCATTGGCCACGTTACCGAACGTCGTGCTGCTTCCGCATCTGGGATCTGCGACCCTGCAAACACGGATACGCATGGGCATGATCTGCCTAGAGAATGTCGCTGCAGTCCTATCTGGGAACCCAGCCCCAAATCGGGTTGGATGAGGGAAGAGGGATTCAACTCGCTAGGCGCAGGCCTGCGGCTTCGGATGATCGATGAGCCTTGAGCATCGCCAGTCGCTGCGGTACGTCGTGGAATGAGAGAATGGATTGAAATGTTGCGACGGCCTTTCCCCATTGCGCTTCAGCTTCGTACAATAAGCCAAGCTCATAGCGAATGGCCTGGCCTTTTGTACCATGACAACGGGGGTCGGCAAGGACTATCTCCAGCCCCTTGATCGCTTGGGCCACGTCCCGTTCTTCCTTATGGCACAGGGCCGTCATAAGAGAGGAATCAAGGTAGTAGGCCTCTCCCTCTCGCGAGCAGTTGAATTCCTCCCGTGCTTCCTGGAAAAGCCCCATATTTTTATAGGCAACTCCCAGCGCAAAGTGCGCCTCATAATCAGGCGGCGGAGCTGTAGCGGCCTGAGACGCCACCACGTGTACGACATGAGCGCTCGTCTGCGCCTTGAAACCCGTGACCGCATCCGGATCAGCGTCATCCGAGGTTGATGGCTCGGACCGGCTGGAACGGGTTGCCAATACCGGTGGTCGGAACTCGTCGGGCACAGCTCCCACGATCGAAAATGTGTCGGTAGCAGGGGAAACAGATTGCGGATCCGGCGTCTTGGGCTCAGAAACAGTCGGCGGTTCATCGTGCGCTAAGGATTGGCCATTCTCAGCTGAAGACTCCCCTTTTATCTTTGCAACCAGGCGGGCCACGAGCCCGGCGTCCGGCGAAAGTGATTGGACCTTCTCAAAAAGCTCTTCATGCAGACCTTCCATCCCTGGCTCAGGATGGGTCAATAACGACTCGACCGCCTTGGCATAATATTCCGCAGCCGCCGCTGGATCGTTTTTATCCTCGTACAGCTGCCCATACAATTCAAGCAGCGGGGCGGAGTTGGGTTGCGCCGCGAGAAACTCCTGAATCAATGACTCGGCCGAAGTGAAGTCTTGCGCACGGAGAGCGGCCCCTGCCAGAAACCGGTATTCGCCCAGCGCAACTTGAAGATCACCTTGTTGCAGATGGAGTTTCGCAAGCAACTGACAGACTCGGGGGTTGCCCGGCTCGCGCGACAGCATCTGATTGAGGATCGCTTCCGCTCCGGCGTACTGGCCTTCCGCGATCCGCCTTGTCGCCTCCGCCAACGGACCGGAAAACTCGGCCGACAGGTTGGCAGCAACTGATACTCCCCCTGGTTTCAGGGGCTGGATCTGAACGGTTCCCCCTTTCTTGATGCTCTCGACAAACTGCGCGGCTTCGCTGTTCTTGGAATCGATTCGAAGGACCGACAGATACGCCTCTTTCGCCTCTTCATAACGGCCCTGCGCCGAACGTTCACGGCCAAGTTGCAGGTAGACCTTCGTCGCGTCATCC
>DASUMN010000171.1:0-5171 GCA_036277675.1 Nitrospira sp.
AAGGCCCGGCGGTTCGGCTCCGTGAAATCGAGGCCCGTGACATGCTTGGCTTGATTGAACACGGCGTGGATGTTCCGAACCGTTTCCCTCGCCTGTTCCATTGGAAGGCCGGTATGCCGGCTCAGGTGCCCTACGATGCTCGCAGTGCCGGCGATATACAACCGGACATCATGCTCTGCTCTGGTGATGGTTGCCCGAGCGAATGACGGGCTACGGGGGCCATAGTCCTGAGGATATTCATAGGCGTTCAACTGGCGTGGATTACCCAGATGCGTCGCCGGCTGCGTGCCGGCCAAAAAGACAATCTGAAGCGGGCCGGATCTCGTGCCCACGGCGGTGGCGGCTGGAAGAGAGGTGGGGAAGTCAGCCATCGACTCCGTCAGGGCTTGGTGACGTCCCACGCAAAACCGCCGGTAGCGCTCCAGGCCGTCCTGATCGTCATTGATGCGAGGAAAATAATTCCAGATTCGCCACAAGTGCGGGTATCCCAACGAGCGAAGCTGCTGCAGCAGATCTCGATACACCGCATAGGTGGTGGCGTCGAGTGAGATGCCGGACTGTTCATCGAGGCGAATCGAACCGATAAGCACATCGTTCGACATGGCCATGGAGCAGCCGGCCGTCTCGCGCATCGTCGCCGGCCTGTCCGAGGTCCAGACCTCTACCAACGGAGATCCACCGATCTGAGGCAGATCGAGCATGATGGTGGGACAGGGGACGGGATTCTGGAGCCTATGGCCGAACGACATGACGGCCATGGGGTCCGTCCCGGTTTCGGCAAGCACGGATGGTAGCTCAGTAGCACGGAGATACCTTATGCCTAGCCGGGTGGCCGCTTCTACGTTCTGCAGGTCTACTCTGATCGATTGTGGAGCTGTTGTCGATTTCACAATCGCGACGTTCCGACCCTGTGTCGGTTAATGAGGCACGGCATAATCTTTTACTGTGGTCACCGTTTCCGGCACACCGCGGACGCGGCGCCGGTGCGCAGCCCGATTTTCCCCGAAGTTAAACAGATAGACGAGATAATACGCGATTTTGAACAAGAAGATGGGCCACTTGGTCGGAGATTTTCCGAAGGCGTCGCCGGCTAGAATGGAAAGGACCGCTTCTTCCATTTTGAAGATGGAGCCCTCAGACATGAACAAGTTACGGAACGCCGGTTGGGTGAAATGGTAAATGAACCAGGAATAGGTCTTCACGCCCAAGCGGACGGTGCGTTCAAATTCTTTCAAGCGGCGTCCATAGTCCGGCGAGGTCCGTAAATAGGCATCGACCACATCGGCGCCCAGCGTAGCGCTGTTGAGTGCTAAGTGCACACCGCTGGAGAACACGGGATCGATGAAGGCGAAGGCGTCGCCCACCATGATATATCCGTCGCCGCTCATGGTCGTTCTGCGATAGGAGTAATTAGCGGCGGCGTAGGCCTGGCCGAGCAGTTTCGCATTGGCCATGCGGTCTGCCACCGGGGGACAGAGGGCGATTGTCTCCCAGAGGAATTGCTCCAGCGGCACTTTTCTGGTTCCGATGTAAGACGGCCAGCAGACGGCGCCGACGCTGGTTGTGCCGTCTTTGAACGGAATAATCCACCACCAGCCGTGATCGAACCAAACGATGCTGATATTGCCTTCGTCCCGTCCCGGCAGCCGCTTCACTCCTTCAAAGTGTCCAAAGACCGCCGCGCTGTTGTGGTCTGGGTTGCGGTGCTTGCCGCCGAATTGTCCGGAGAGAAACGTATCTCGCCCGCTTGCATCAACCACGAATTTCGCTTCGTAGGTGAGCGCCCGTCCGGTCTTATCTTCGGTGTGTACCAAATGTGTGGAGCCTTGGCGGAACTCGACGCGCTTGGCCCGGACGCCCTCGCGCATGTGCGCGCCCTTGCTGACTGCATTGTCGAACAGAATTTTGTCGAACTCAGCCCGTTTTACTTCGTAGGCGAACGGCTGCGAGCCGTCGAGCGCCTTCGAAAAATACAAGGTGCGGGAACGGCCGTGATACGGCGACACCACTTGCGCCCCGTACTTGGTGAGGCCGATCTTCTCGACGTCCGCCAGGACGCCCAACCGTTCCAGGATCGGCAGCGAGTGGGGCAGCAGCGATTCACCGATATGAAACCGGGGATGCCGGTCTTTCTCCAGCACATGGACGTTCCATCCTTTTTCAGCCAGCAGGGCGGAGATCGCGGAGCCGGACGGACCGCCTCCGACGACCAGCACGTCGCAGCTTTGAACGGAGTGAGTTCCCTCAGGGAACGTCTCGGCCATCGTGTCGATCCTCAATCGGAGACGCAAAACTGCGGGGCAGTATACCTGAGCCATATTATGATGGCCAGCATGAGAGTATCACGGAAGAGGAGCAACCACCGCCACTGTATGTATGCATCACCGAGCGATCCGTTTTGCTTGACATCTTCCCGCGACCGTCCTAGCTTTCGATGTAGCGCGCAGGATTCATAACGGCTTGCCATACGTATTATGGGACCAGCGAAGGGCTTTCTCTTTGTCCTCATCAAACCGTCGCATTACGACGACGACGGCTATGTCATCCAGTGGATTCGTTCCGCCATTCCCTCGAACACACTCGCGGTGCTGAACGGCCTCGCGCTCGATTGTGCGGAGCGCAGGGTGCTGGGCGATGACGTGCCTATCAGCATCGATCTCTACGACGAAACGAACACGGTCATTCCCATCACCTCGATTATCCGTAAGATGAAGCGGTATGCGTCTGGCCTGGTCGGCTTCGTCGGCGTGCAGACGAATCAGTTTCCGCGCGCAGTCGATTTGGCGGAACAGTTTCGCCGGGCAGAGATCTCCGTCATCATCGGGGGATTTCACGTCAGCGGATGTCTCGCGATGCTGCCCGAGCGGCCGAGGGACATTCAGGCTGCCGGCGAGAAAGGCATCAGCCTGTTTGCCGGGGAGGCGGAAGGCCATTTGGACGAGGTCTTGTGCGATGCTTCCCGAGGAGCGCTCAAGCCGTTGTACAATTATCTGAACGAGGGCCGGACTCTTGAGGGAGCGCCGCCGCCATTTTTGCCTGCTCAAATCGTCACAAACACGTTTCGCCGGCTCTCCAGCTTCGACGCAGGAAGAGGCTGCCCGTTCCAGTGCAGTTTCTGCACGATCATCAACGTACAAGGGAAAACGTCACGGTATCGTTCGGCGGATGATATTGAACAGATCATTCGAGCCAATCTGCAACAGGGCATCGGTCGGTTTTTCATCACGGACGATGATTTTGCCCGCAATAGCAACTGGGAAGCGATTCTCGACCGATGCATTGAATTGCGGGAAAAGGAAGGGCTGGTGATCTCCTTCACCGCGCAGGTCGATGTCGGGGCCTATAAGATCCCTCGGTTCGTCGAGAAGTGCGCCAGAGCCGGCTGTAACAACATTTTTATCGGACTTGAAAGTCTCAATCCTGAATCACTGGCCGGAGCCAAGAAGCGGCAAAACAAGATTTGGCAGTACCGGAAGATGCTTCAAGTGTGGAAAGACCACGGCTGTACGACGGTGGCCGGCTATATCTTGGGATTTCCCACCGACACGCCGGAATCCATCGCGCGCGATATTGAGATTATCAAGAACGAGTTGCCTCTCGATGGTCTTGAGTTCTTCTGCCTGACGCCGTTGCCGGGATCGGAAGATCATCGGAAACACGTTGGGCGCAACGCCTGGATCGAACCGGACATGAACAAGTATGACTTGGAGCATGTCACGATGGACCATCCCTGCATGTCCAAAGCCGAGTGGCAGCAGGTCTATCGTCGAGCCTGGAGCCAATACTACACAGAGGAGCATGTCGAACGCGTATTGCGTCGGGCGGTGGTGAAAGACCAAGACGTGTACAAAGTGATGTTTCTGTTGTTGTGTCTCGGCGGTAGCATCGCATTGGAGGGCATTCACCCGCTCGAAGCCGGCATGTTTCGTCGCAAAGTGCGGACAATGCGCAGGCCCACAATGCCGCGTGAAAACCCGTTCGTGTTCTATCCGCGTCGGGCATGGGAGATTGCCTCGCTCAGTGTGCGGTGGACGTGGCTGGTGTGGAAATTTTTCCGGATACTCCGGCGAGCGCAGGCCCAATCGCAGCGATCAGGCGAGGTGGATCTGGCCATGGTTCCGGCGGAGGAACAGCACGACGAGGATCTGGCCCTGCTGCAAATCTATCGTGCGTCGATTCCCGCACGGTACACCGCTACAGAGCCCGTTGGTGCCGTTCGTCCGTAAGCCCGATGTATCTTTGTCGTGGCTCGGCTCGGTGGGTTGAGACGGTCTGATCAGTTCGTGGTATGCTGTCTTTGAGAACAATCGGAGATTCAGCCATGAAGCTGCGCCGTACCCTTCGATGGGGGCTCTTGCTATTGCCGCTTTGGGTGGTCTCGGTATCTCCAGCCATGGCTGGGGAGGAGCCGGCGAAGAGTCCTGGGGTGCTCGAACGGATCGGAAATACCGCTAGAAAGGTCGGCAATAAGATCGAACAGGGGTTTACCAAGGCGGGAAGAAAGCTGGAAGAGAAGAAAGTCGGAGAGAAGATCGAGCGCAAGTTGAACAAAGCCGCAAGCAAGACCGCTGAAGGGTTCAAGAAAGCCGGCGACAAGATCGATAAAAAGCTGAACCACTAACTCGCGCAACCATCTGCCGCTCCTGTCATACTCATCTGGTTCCTCTTCGACATCTCAAAACCGGTTTACTCAGGAACATCATGAGCCTGCTCGATCAATTTTTCGTCTATTACCCGGAACCCTGGCAGGATCGCGATTGGGCCAAGCTCAGCGGGCTGCCGCTTGAGGATGTGTGGTTTCAGTCCGCCGATGGGGTGCGGCTCTTCGGTTGGTATGTCGAGGCGCGGGCAGACCGTCCGGTGATGCTCTGGTGTCACGGTAACGCGGGCAATATCATCAACCGCTTGGAGAATCTGAAGTCTCTCTATCAGTTGGGATTGTCCGTCTTCTTGTTCGACTATCGAGGGTATGGAAAAAGCCAAAAACACAATCCGAATGAGGATGGCCTCTATCAAGATGCCATTGGGGCCTATGACTATCTGACGCGGATCAGGAAGATTCGCCCCGAGCGTCTATGCGTATTCGGCCGGTCGCTCGGTGCTGCTGTCGCCGGAGAACTCGCGACACAACGAGCGGCTTCCGCGCTTATCCTGGAATCGTCATTTCCGTC
>DASUMN010000172.1:0-3545 GCA_036277675.1 Nitrospira sp.
TGGCAGCGGCACGCGGTCTGCGGCAGGCCGAGGTCGTCCTGATCGATCGCACGAATCACCATCTCTTTCAACCCTTGCTCTATCAAGTGGCCACCGCTGCATTATCTCCCAGCGACATCGCCTGGCCGCTGCGCTCCCTCTTTCGTTTGCAGCCCAATGTCCGTGTGGTGCTGGATGACGCCGTGTCGATCGATCGTGCAGCACGGACGGTTCACCTCCAGGAGAGCCCACCGATCGGCTTTGACGTCCTGATCATCGCTGCGGGTTCGCGCCACGCCTATTTCGGACATGACGAATGGGAACCGTTTGCACCGGGACTCAAGACGATGACCGATGCCGTCCGGCTGCGCGAACGGATGCTGCTGGCGTTCGAGGAATCGGAACGACGCCGCGCCGCAACCGGCGCACAGGGCCGTCTCACATTCGTCATCGTGGGAGGAGGCCCGACAGGAGTGGAGTTGGCTGGATCGCTGGCGGAGTTCGGGCGCAAGGCCATGAAACGGGACTTTCCCGCCCTCCGTCTTGATGCCCTGTCAATCATCCTGGTGGAAGCAGGTCCGCGCATCCTGCCGGGGTTCGATCCTGCGCTCTCGGCAAAGGCCCTGACTGCGCTCGAACGCATGGGTGTCATGGTTAAGTTGAACAGCCCAGTAAGTGCGGTGGATGCCGGCGGCGTGATGGCCGGACACGAATGGATTCCTTCGGCAAATATCATCTGGGCGGCAGGCAATACGGCATCGCCGCTTCTGACGACCCTCTCGGCCCCTCAGGATTCGTCTGGGCGCGTCAAGGTCCGGCCGGATTTGACGATTCCGGACGAGCCGTGGGTCTTCGTCATCGGCGACGCCGCGCATTGTCCCGACCACGACGGGAAACCTCTTCCGGGAATCGCTCCCGTCGCCGTGCAGCAGGGACGGCATGTCGCCACGATCATCGAGCGAGGCTTCGCCCCCGAACAGCGCCCGCCCTTCGTCTACCAAGACCGCGGCATGCTGGCCACGATTGGCCGCGCACAGGCGGTCGTCCAAATCGGCCCGATCCGTGTGTCAGGATTTCTTGCCTGGCTGTTCTGGTGCCTTGTCCACATCTTCTTCCTCATCGGGTTCAGAAACCGGGTCCGTGTGATGTCGGAATGGCTGTGGTACTACCTCACCTTCAAGCCGGGGGCCGGCTTGCTGTTCGCACAAACGGAAGAGACCCGCAAGCAGCTTGGATCTGCCGATGGGTCACCGACACAAACCGACAATGTGCCGTAGCCACATCACTCCATGTCCAGCCAGGCTGCTGAATGTCTAGTCATTCGCTGAAAGCCCGGCTTTGCCCCTTGTCACAGTACCTGCACGATGAAACACTTCAGGTAGCGTGTTTCTGGCATACTGGCCAGAATCGGATGATCGGGCCCCTGCCCCCGCTGTTCAATCAGCCGGATATCACGCTTGGCATCGCGTGCGGCAAGGCGGATGCTCTTCCACAGATCTTCCTCTGAGACGGGATGCGAACACGAACTCGTCACCAGAAACCCTTCCGGCTTGAGGAGCTTTAAGCCCAGAAGATTAACATCCTTATACCCGGTCAACGCGCCGGCCAGGGCCTGTTGGCTACGGGCAAAGGCCGGAGGATCGAGGAGCACCAGATCATACCGTCGCCCTGCTTTCACCAGCTTCCGCATTTCCTCGAACGCATCGGCTTGGCGATAGAGACAGCGCCCCTCCACCTTGTTCATTGTGGCGTGTGTTCGAGCCATGGCCAATGTGTCTTGACTGACATCGAGACCTTCCACTGATGCCGCGCCTGCCAACGCGGCATGAATGCCGAATGCGCCGGTATGGCAAAACACTTCGAGCACGTCGGCTCCAGCCGCAAGTTTGGCGGCGGCCAGCCGATTGTCCCGTTGATCGCAAAACCAGCCGGTCTTCTGCCCCCGTTCGACATCGACCAGAAACTTTCCAGGTCCTTCCTGAATCTCAACTTGTGTCGGGCCACTGCCGCGGAGGAATCTTCGTTCAAGCGGCAACCCTTCCAGCTGCCGGCTCTTGGCCTCGTTCCGCAGATAGACGGCTGTGACATTCAACTCCTTCATCAGAATATCCGCCAAGAGTTCCTTCCGGCTATCCATGCCGAACGATAAACACTGCATGACCAGCAGCTGATCGTACCGGTCCACGATCAATCCTGGCAGGCGATCGCCTTCGGCATAGATCAGCCGGTAGGCATTGGACTGCGTGACCACTCGCTCCCGCAGGCGGATCGCTTGCTGAATTCTCCCTCGCCAGAACGTCTCGTCGATTGGCCTATCCTCGAATGTCAGAAGGCGGACCCGGATTTTCGAAGAGGGGTTATAGAGACCCCGTCCATAGAATTGCCCGTCAGGGGTCAAGACATCGACTAGGTCTCCAGCGGCTGCTTGACCGATCAGTGGTCCGACATGACCGGCAAAAATCCACAGTGGTCGCCCCTCAGGAATGCGTCGTGGTATAAGGCGAACCTGGGCCATCGGTGTCATTGCTTCTTCTCCTGTAACAGGATATTCCTGACTGTATGTGGCCGCATAGTTGGTTGCCACCCCCCCGATCCCACGCTCATTGCTTGACGAACTCCAGCCAGTATGTTTTCCTGATCCCGCACGTGTAACGTGGCGGTGTGAGGATAAAGAAGAATGGGCGACAAAGCTACCATCGGATCCGCGGTCTTGGATCGCCTGTATCGCCTCGGCGTCCGCCATATCTTCGGCATTCCCGGGGACTATGTGCTGTCGCTCTTCCAGCTGATCGAAGCGTCTCCGATCACGCACATCGCCACCACCCGCGAAGATTGCGCCGGATTCGCCGCAGACGCGTATGCGCGGATTAACGGCATCGGCGCCGTCTGTGTCACCTACTGTGTCGGAGGCCTGAATACCGTCAATGCCATTGCCTGCGCCTATGCCGAGCGCTCGCCGGTGGTGCTGCTGACCGGTTCGCCGGGGCTTTCGGAGCGAACACGCACGCCGTATCTCCACCATATGGTCAGGGATTTTTCGACACAGCGCGAGGTGTTCGAGCGCATGACGGTCGCCGCTGTGACACTCGACGATCCGCTGACCGCCGAACGGGAAATGGACCGGGCCTTTGCCGCACTCTTACGGTATCGGCGCCCCATTTATTTGGAAATCCCGCGCGACATGGTCTATACACCGCTGGGCGGCACGATGAAGCCGATCTGTCTGGAAGATGAACCCAGCGACCCAGCTGCGTTGGAAGAAGCGGTAGGAGAAGTCCGTACGATGCTGGCCTCGGCCAAGCGGCCGGCCATGCTGGTCGGCGCGGAAGTCGGCCGGTTCGGCTTGCAGGACGACCTCGCCAAGCTGGTGGAGCGGATGAACATTCCGATCGCGTCGACGCTGCTGGGGAAATCCATCATCAGGGAAGACCACCCGCTTTACGTCGGTGTCTACGGTGGGCTCATCGGGCGGGATGACGTGCAACAGTTCATCAACGATTCCGATTGTCTCTTGATCCTTGGTTCGATTCTTTCGGACGTCGAAGACTTGGACGCCCGTTCTCCCT
>DASUMN010000173.1:0-13578 GCA_036277675.1 Nitrospira sp.
TATCCAAGGCTGTCGCCATATCTGGGTACGTTTCAGGAGAAGCCTTCATGAGGGCTTCGGCGATGCCGAGCCGAATAGTGATTTCTCCCCACCCTTGTTTGTTCGCCCGCAAGCCCTCCACGCCGTCTTATCGACATTGAATTGTTGAGACAAAGCCTCCACATGGCTCGCCTTGGCCTTTCCCGTAGTCTCCTGATCGAGATGCTGTCCCGCCGTGTGCAACTCCTGCTCCTCGGTCCCTTGGGCAAGCCCCATTCCCGCGTATCCACCGAGGAGTGTCACACTCATCGCAACCTGCAGTATCAAGCGTTTCATGGTTCCCCCTTGTGTTACGCCGCTGTGAAGCGATCATCCTCTCTGGATCGTCTACTGCCAGCACCAATGGCTTTCAATTTTCTAAAGTTACCCCATTGTCTCAATCCGTCAACTTATTTGCGTAAACAGCGGACTTCTCACTCGATTTGTCAGCGTGTCAGGGGCACGGGCGTCTGCGCTCCGGGAGGATTGCTGCAAGGACAGATTTGCAGCGTGATGGCCGCCCCGTCGAGCGGCCTCCCTCATGCCCTGTACGAAACACCGTGCCACCATCGTGCCTCCTTGGGAATGCTCGGCCACCCCACCAGCAGGAGAGGGGCTCCTCTGTTCACGCTCGCGACCTCTCTTGAACCTCCTTGCTTGATTGGACGGGACACAGGAGCAAGGCGTAAACGGCTTGAACTTATTGAAAATCCAGGCAAGGCCAGACGCGGTGGTTCGCGATGACAGGTGTGCCAGTATCGCTTCGGACAGACCGCCCCGCATTTCTGACGAAAGGATTGTCGACTGATTTCTGCTGTGATTGAGGCTGCTGCATGACTCCAGATCAAACCCCAGTTTGGGCGCTATGGATTATTTGGGAGGATTGGCATGGTCTGTTTGGTTTAAGACCCATCGGATCAGGGCCCGCCACTCCCAGCGGCAGGAAGAATCCGTTGAGCAAAATATCATCCCCGGAACCGTGTATGAACAAATCAAAAACAAGACCGCGGAGCGAAACAGAAATGAGTGAGAGCCCGTCTGAGAAAGAGTTACGGAGTCAGCCCCCATATCCAGCCCCTTCAGCTCAATCTGGCCAACCCGTTCTCTCATCAGACAGACCCCGGTTCATAATCTGATTCTTATACCCCCCTTGTTTTTCCAATAATTACACGATGTTCGAATTGACAGCCCCTCGAATCTTGCTACAGTTGAAAGACGGTTTTCATGAAATGTCTCGACTGCCAGAATGACCTTGTCCGGCTCCCCACGACCCAAGGACCCGATCTGGACGTCTGTCCATCGGGCCACGGGCTGTGGCTCGATGCGGGCGAAGTGAATTGTTTCGTGGAAAATTATCTGTCCCTCAAACAAGCCGTGGGCAACGGCGGAGGGGTAGCAACCCGCACGGAGACGAGATGCCCCCGATGCGCCATTCAGCTGGACTCTGAGACTGTAGCGGAGGCCACGATCAGAAGTTGCAGTTTCTGTCACGGATGGTGGCTGTCTCGCGGATGCCTGACCCATCTGAACGAGACCTACACAGGCGCCGCGGTGACGATTCGAATCGATGAACAAGAGTTGTATGCCCGCGCCTCGACTCGAATGAGCGCGCCCCCGCACACTCCCCCAGCTTTACTGAAGTCCGGGAGGAACAACCCTGGCAACCTGTGGTTTTGGAGTCTCTTTTTCGTATTGGCTCTGGTGATGGGAGGGATAATCTTCATTGCGGGAATTCAGAAGACCATCCACACAACTCGCTGGAGCCAGCCGCCTGACGGATTTCTGTTCTACCTCATCATGGGGATGGTTGGAGGTCTCGGGCTAATCTGGCATGGATGGACGGTTCAGCAACGTAAGCGCCTTATCGAATGCATTCCCACATCGCCCATCCGTTCGCTTGCCCTTGGTTTGGTTGAAATCCACGGACGCGCAGAACCCGAGGCGGAGCTACTCACTTCGCCGTTCGGCGGACTTCCCTGCGTTTTCTACGCCTACACGGTGGAAGAGCAGATCCGATCCGGGAAGCACACCCGCTGGAAGACGATTGCCAACGGCACATCGGAACAGCCGTTTTTTGTCCGCGATACAACCGGACGAGTGCTCGTGGTCCCGCTTGGCGCGAATTTGATGTTGCCGGATGAGCGAAGTACCAGAACGAGTTGGCTTGGAGAGTTGCCGCCGCTCGCAGCCTCCGGGTTGAGCCGATTAGGGATTACGGCCCATGGTTGGATGGGAGACAAAACCTTGCGGTGCAGAGAGTCGTTCATCTTGCCGGACGAATCCATCTATGTGCTGGGGACCGCCCTCGAACATCACGGCATGGGCCACCACACAGCCAACGAATCCCGGCTTTACATCGGCAGCAGCCGTGACCATGCCTTTATCTTGTCGGATCGCAGTGAAAAAGACTTGTTATCCCGATTGACCTGGGAGATGTGGGCCGGCTTCATCGGCGGGCCGGTGCTTGCGACCACCTCTGCGGCCATCATCTGGGATCGCTATTTCACAACCGTTACACGCTAGCCGCTTACGCGAAGGAGAACACCCATGAACAGCACATTAATCGCTGGAACGTTGTTCGTCATCGGGCTGGTTTGGCTGATCGCCTACGCCGTCGGCGTGTATAACATGCTGGTCCGGCTGTCGAACAATATCGACAAGTCCTGGTCGAATATCGACGTGATGCTGAAACAGCGGCATGATGAGCTGCCCAAACTGGTCGAGGTGTGCAACAGCTACATGGCGCACGAACGGGAGACGCTGGAAGCCGTGATCAAAGCCCGCAATGCCTACGGCACTGGCCGGAACAGCAGTGAGAAGGCTCAGGCTGAAAATCAAATTGCAGGCGCGTTAGGACACCTGTTCGCGGTCGCGGAACAGTATCCGGATCTCAAGGCCAATCAGCAGTTCCTGGCTATCCAGCAACGAATCTCCGCCTTGGAAAACACCATCGCGGATCGCCGTGAGTTCTACAACGAATCCGTCAACGTCTACAATGTCGCCATTGAACAGATTCCGGCATTCTGGGTCGCACGGCAGGCCGGCTATACCGCACGACCGTTGCTGACCGTGGCCGCCTCGGACCACGCGGACCCACCGCTCGCCTTTGCCAATCGCATCCGCGCCGCAGCGTAGCCGGTGCGGCCTGCCGTGGCCGACCCGGCCACGGCACGATCCCCTGCACCATCGATGCCTTGGTATATTTTGCGCGAGATGACGGATCAGGATCTGCGGGCCATCTACCGGTTCATCAGAGGCTTGGGGCCTGCGGGAGACACAATGCCCGATTTCGTTCTATCCGATCGAGAACCGCCGCAGCCTATATCTTGTTTCCCGAGGTTCCCTAGGTCTAGTTACCCTTGCCCACAAAATGCAGCGGCCTCTCACCCGTCAAGTTTTCAGGACGAATGATGTAATCGCCGGTGACCGCAGGCACCCAAATCGAATTCGCCGACGCCTTGTCCCCTCCTGTCACCGCCCAGGCAATGCCGCCCACAATGCCACCCCCGATCGCATAGGCGCACTTGAACGCGCCATAGGGCACCGTGAGCAACCAGCTTGTCGCTTCCAGTGCGGCTTTCGAGCCGGTGCCTTGGCCTTCAGCCGCAATCGCCGGCGTCCCTGTGCACACAATCAATACCCCTAACACGACTCCCAATACACCACTCCACATCTGCCTTCCCACTCGCTCTGTGCGCATCATCAGTTCTCCTTGCTGAGGCCAAGATAGGTGTATGCGCATTATACCGATGCCACAGGCTTGGTGACAGCCCCTACGTCGGCCTATGAGAACATCACCTTCCACCCCAGCGATGAGAACTGGTTAGGCCGCTCCATCGTGTTCCCCCGATGATCCAGACATTCTTTCTACGCACTGCCACCTGTTTGCGTTATGATTCAGCCCATGATCGAAACCGCATCGACCTTCCAGCCCCCTCTGTGGCTCAAAAATGGTCATGTGATGACCCTCGTCCCCCGCTACTGGCCGCGGACAATCTCGTTGGCAGAACTGCCGCACGAATCCCGCCTCTTTACGACGGCGCAGGAGACCCGGCTGCTCGGTATCTGCCATTGGCAACACGATAAGGAGGCGGCGCCCACCGTGATCCTGGTGCATGGACTCGAAGGGTCCAGCGAATCCGCCTATATGCGCGGCATCGCCGCCAAAGCCTATCGCATCGGCTTCAACATCGTCCGCATGAACCAGCGGACCTGCGGCGGGACGGAGCACCTGACTCCCAGTCTCTATAACAGCGGCCTCAGCAGCGACTACCGCGCCATCGTGAAAGAACTGGCACAGCATGACGGACTGTCCCGCATCTGGCTGGTCGGCTATTCGATGGGAGGCAATCTCGTGCTCAAGGCTGCCGGCGAACTGGGGAAGAGCGAGCCGGCGCTAGCCGGGGTCGCTGCCGTGTGCCCGAATATCGACCCGACGGTCTGCGCGCGCGCCTTGGAAGAACCCCGCAATTGGCTTTATCACCGCCATTTCGTCGCCGGACTAAAATCACGTCTCCGCCGAAAAGCGACGCTGTTTCCAGGAAAGTGGGACCTTTCGATGCTCGACCAAGTCGCGACGATCAGTGAATTCGACGATCGATATACAGCGCGGGACGGCGGTTATCGGGACGGCGCCGATTACTACGATCGAGCCGGCGCGCGGCATGTGCTGGACGCGATCTCGGTCCCCACGCTCATCATCACGGCCCAGGACGATCCCTTCATCCCCTATGCCATGTTCACGACGCCGACCATTCAGCGGCACAAGACAATCCGCGTGATCGCCCCACCCTACGGAGGCCATTGCGGATTCTTTCACCGGAGCCGGAACGGCGAAGATTCGTATTGGGCTGAGAATCGGATTGTGGACTTCTTGAGAAACGGCACGTGAGAACCTGTCGATTCACGAGATCCGCAGCACGCACTATCCAGTGAGATGGGATCGGATTTCCTGCACATAGGTCTTGAACGGGTCCGACATTGGAAACGGCATTTTGCCGCGCACCTGAAAGATCGACCAGTTGATGACATAGGAAGGAAAGAGCCGTTCGTCCGTCTTGGGCTCGTTCGATTCGGACGGACAACCGGCGGCCAACAGATGCTTCACCAATTCCCCTCGCCCGAAGGCGCGGGTGTTTTTCGGCGCATGGTCGGCGGCCAGATCGATCGCCTTGTCCGTCGTCAGGCGTGGCACGCGGCCCTCCTGCACGAGCCCATCATAGAGGCTCTTGTCCTTATTCAGATTGTGGTACTCCAGGTCGAGACTCTTCATCATCGGATCGTCCCATCCGACCTGCTCCGCCTCCCGGTACGACTCCAATAGCCACAATTTCGACGCCCAATCGACGCGCCCGACAAGCGTGGCATATTCCCCACGCAGGTCTCGGAGCACCGTTTCCCACTGCGCGAGCACCCAGTCGGTCTCCTCGTCCTGTCCATGGCAATGCGCGTGGGCGGCGGCGAGAAACCGCTCTTGAATGTCGATGGCAGAGATGGTCTCGCCCGACTCCAGCCGCACCAACCACCGGCGCTCCTGATCTTGCGAGATCTCTTGTAAGGTCTCCACCGGCTCCTGAATATTGAGACCGCGCGGGGCATGCCCTTCTTCGATGAGTTGCAACACGATCCCCGTCGTACCCAGCTTGAGGGCCGTTGCGTATTCAGCCATGTTGGAGTCGCCGAGCAACAGGTGGATGCGGCGGTATTGGTCCGGATCGGCCAGCGGCTCGTCCCGCGTATTCACGATCGCCCGATTCTGCTGCACCCACTCGAAGAAATCGTTCATGATGTGGTCGGCACGCTGGGATATTTGAAACGGCACCTGCGCGGCGCCCACCCCGTGTCCCAGCGCCGCGCGCGGCACGATCAAGCGATCCATCTGCACCCAGGCATCCTGGGGACTCGCCGAACCGATACGGCCGGATCCGGTGAAAATCTGCCGGGTCACGAGAAATGTGACCAACGGCGCCAGCCCGCGCCGTGAAAACGGAAACCGCCGCGTCACCAAATAGTTTTCATGTGATCCAAACGTCGCATCGGTCTCGTGGTCGATGTTGTTCTTAATCAGCGAGACCTGGTCGGCCCAGCCCAAGTCGTCGATCGCCTGTTGCAGCATCCGGTCTCCCGCACGGTCCGTCGCCACCGCGTCCGTCAAACTGTGGCATTCAGGCGACGCATATTCCACATGCCCCATGTCGAGGTAGATGCGGCCGGCGTTGGTCAAGAATCCGCCGTTGCCTGGCGGTTCATCATGGCCACGGTGGTGAAGATCCAGCACGCCACGCCGCTGGACGTTGAATATATGGTCGCGCAGCTTGTGCGCGAACCAAGTGGGCGAGTGCTCAGGACGGTCTTGATGGACGAGCAGTCCGTATTCCGTTTCCAGCCCGAAAATACGGTTCAACATGGGGTTACGAGAGGGAGGTCTTGAGGTCTTTGGGCAACAAGCGGTCTATCTCGTCGGATGCCAACGCCCGGTACTTCGACGAACCGGAGAGGTTTCTATCCAACAGGGCGCACTCGACGGTCTTCTCAGCCACCCTGTCCCGCAAGTAGGCATAGAGAGGGGCCGCCTCTGTGTCTTCCGGTTGTGCTGACGAGCTTCCCCCGGACGGTTCCTCAACGGTTTTGCGCTGCAACCGATCGCCCAACGCCCAGGTTCGGAGCGCCAGACCGAACGCCTGTTCTAGCGAAAGCACGGCTGACACCTTCCCGCGGATATAGGCGACCATCTCGTGCTCCACCGTCTTCAATGCGGCCAGCACCGCACAAGACGATCCTTCCTCGAACGTGCCATCGTAGTTGACGACGAGGAAAGAATCTTTCCCGGCCTTGTGACCTAACTCCGCCAACAGGAGTTTCACGATGAACGGCGCCTTGAAGACTTCCTCGAATGCCTGTTTGATCACCGGCGCGATGCCGTACTTCACCATGCGACTACCCGTGACGTCCGACGGTGACCGATTAAAGCCCTCCACATGCGCCATCTCCAGCAGGCTGAAGCGCAGCTTTTCCAAATCGGCCGGATGGCCCATACCGCCGAGAGCCAATCGGTCGTAAATCTCATAGAGTTTCGGCGTGCCCTTACTGACGCTCACCAAGAGAATCCCGGCGTCGTAGGCCAGCGCGACTACCGGGCTGCCCTGTTTGAACTGATCGTCCAAATACTGGCGGCGATTGCCAACCGCCTCGACCCACTTATACGGCTCTTCATACATGACGCACGACCTTGGCTTCGAATAATGATTTGAGCGTCGTCTCCGGCACGGCACCGACGCCGCCTTCCGTGATCAATTTGACAACGGGATATAGATTGGCCTCGCGATTCACGCCGCCAGTGGCGCTGTCGAATTCCGCCGCGCTTGTCAGCAATCGCAAGGCCTGCACTAACGCCGGCTCTTCCGGCAGAGCGTTCAACGGCTGTTCCCCCCACGTGTTGAGGTAATGGAGAATGCCTCGGATGGTCGGCGACCCCGACCCTGACACGGCGTACTCCACCCCTTCGAACTCCGCGCCGAGGATGTCGTAGAAATAGATCTTGGCCGCCTCCTGCTCACAATCATAGCCGGCGAAAATCGGCGCGACCGCGCCGGTGCCGGAGAGCGCCGCCGCGACGTTCTCCTTGAGCAGCTTCGACACGGCCCGCAGCTTTCCCTCGAAACTCAGCTCTTGCAGTTGCGTCCGCCGGTAGTACTTGAACGAGTGCTCCAAGATCCGCACCATCTCGTACGCGGTCGCCGGCACACCGGCGATGGCCATGACGCTGTGGCGGTCGATCTCCAGCACCTTGTCGGTCCGGTCGTACATCACCATGTTGCCGGCCGTCGCCCGGCGGTCTCCGGCCACCAGCACACCGTCCCGATACTTGAACGCCAGAATGGTCGTCGCCGTCGGAATTTCAACCCCGGCGCTTGCAGCCACCGGCGCGCCTAATTGATACCCCTGCTCCTTGAGCAGTTGATAAAAGTCCCCGTACATCCCCATTATCTTTACCTCTCACCTTTTCTTTTCAGCTCAAGGCCGGCTGCCTTACTCCCCCGTCCGCTGCCGATACCGCTCCGCCTGTTTCGGATCGACCTTTTTCATCCGTTTCAGGAGGTTGTCTTTCTCCGGTGAGCCGGTCTCAGGCCTCCGGGGCCCGCCGCCTTCTTCGGTAGGGCCGGGCTTCGGCATAGGATCGCCGGGACTTTCACGACGTTCGGGCATCGTGCTGTAGCTCATGATTGCGAATCCTTTCTTTCGTTCCATGCAGTCAACGCATCCACCGGGGAGGCAGCGGCTTCGAAAATCGCCAAGCACCGGTTCACCTCGGATGGCTCGAACAGATCACTCATGTCGAGCGTGCGCGGCAGCAACCCTCCGGTAAACCGAACCCGCTCCCACTGCACCGACCTGATCTGATTGGGAAAGCGCCGGACGCAGAGCCCTCTGACAGCTCCTCGCGTATCGGCCGGTCCCGCAGCCAGAGCCCGTTGAATATCAGCCTCGGCTGTCATTCGCCATGCTTTCCCCTCAGCCTCAAGTCCGAGATAGAGTCCCCGTTCCGGATGCACGTTATGATATTCCAAATCCAAACTGGCCAACCAGGGATCGTCCCACCCGATTCGTTCTTCCTGCATAAATGTTTCCAGCAGCCACAGTTTCGTCACCCAGTCCAACTTACCAATTAAACGGCGCCGGTCCTGCACCAGCAACGTGAGCGTGTCGCCCCATTCGCGCAACACCCAGTCCGTCTCCTCATCGAGACCGGCGAAGGTCTGCGCCGCCGCCCGATAGTACTGCTCCTGAATATCCAAGCCGGAGATACTGGACCCGTTCTTTTGCCGAACGACCGCCTTCAGGTCAATGTCGCGAGAGAGCTGTTTCACCGCCGCCACCGGCTGATCTAATTCGAGAGACGGGACTGCCCCCCGTTCGATCAACTCCAGCACCAACCTCGTCGTCCCGACTTTCAACGCCGTGGCATATTCGCACATATTGGCATCGCCGATGATCAGATGCAGCCGGCGGAATGTTCTCGGATCAGCATGCGGCTCATCGCGCGTATTGAGGATCGGCCGGTTGTGCATCGTATCGACGCTCAACTCCGTTTCCATGAAGTCCGCCCGCTGCGACAGCTGGAAGTGCCCCGGCACGAATCCCGACTCTTGCGCCTCGATCCCGACCTTGCCCGTACCGGCGATCACCTGCCGGCTCACGAGAAACGGCAGCAGACCTGCTACCAGACGGGGAAACGGAATCGAGCGCGGCACCAGATAATTGTCATGACAGCCGTAGCTGTGTCCGTGGAAATCCGTGTTGTTCTTGTAGAGCTGCACATGCTCGCCGCCGAGACTCTTGTTCCTCCGGTCCGCCGCCCGTTGAACGATCCGCTCTCCCGCGCGGTCCTGCGCGAGCAAATCTTTCAACGTACGGCATTCCGGCGTCGAATATTCTGGATGGGTATGGTCGTTGTAGAAGCGCGCACCGTTCGGCAGTACCAGGTCGCTCTTCATGTCCTGGAAGGAAAAGGGCCGGTGGGCGTCGCGTGCGGCGAACTCGTCTTCTTCTTTATCCTGCGCGAGACCGGATACACGAAAGCCTCGCGCGTCTTCATGCGGGTCTTCCCCCGCATAGTCCCAGCGCCGCTCAAACGACGCCGTCAGGTGCGCGCGCACGAGCTCCATCGACTCAACGACAGGATCGACCTCCGTCAGATCGTCCCGCGTGATGCCGTACTCAGTTTCAAGACCGAACAGGCGCATAGTGCTTCAGATAATCTGATTGACCAGCCGCTCTTCCGATTGCCGTCCACGGCGAAACGACGAAATGCCGACGACTTGCTCCGGATGGTGGTCCAGTAATTTCAGCCATTCCTCCGCCGCATCGTCCGGAGGCAGCATCTCGCCTTGACGGAATTCCTCCGTCACCGATTCAAACAGATCCTTCGCCGAGAGCCCGGCCGGCTCGCCCGACTGAATCGTCCGGTCAATCGCCTTTTCTTTTGCCCGCTGCACGATCGACGACAGGATCGCCCCGCTTACCAAATCTGCGCGATAGAGCACATGGCTCTGCCCGTTGCGGAGCCGGATCGATAGGAGCCGGTTCTCATCGGTCCGTTTGAAGATCGCCTCGATGGTCTCATTGACCAATGACGCGACAGCTTGTCTCAGCTCCCCGCCTCGCTCCGACACAACCGACGAATGCAGCGGTAGCTCCTCCGTCAAATACACCCTCAAAATCTCAGCGGAAGCCTCCCGATCCGGCCTGGCGACCTTGATCTTCCGGTCGATGCGGCCTGGGCGCAACACGGCGGGGTCAATGAGATCGGGCCGGTTCGAGGCTAGAATGATGACGACGTCGTGCAGCGATTCGATGCCGTCCATCTCGCTACAGAACATCGGCACCAGCGTGTTGGAAATATTGAACGAGCGCATGGCACGGCGCGTGCCCAACACCGACTCGGCCTCGTCGATGAAGATGAACGGCAGGGCACCGTCTTTCCGGCGGGCCCGGGCTTGGGCGAAGAGATCACGGACCATCCGCTCGGACTCACCCAACCACATGTTGAGAATTTCTGGGCCTTTCACGTGGAGAAACGCCCCGCCCGTTACTGGAGGCCGCCCACCTGCCGCCTGCGCATCAGCCTGTGGCGACTCGCGCATCAATTTGGAGAGGCTGCCGGCTGCTGCCTGCCCAATCAACGTCTTGCCGCAACCGGGCGGACCATAGAGCAAGAAACCCTTAGGCTGGGAAAACTTGAATTGTTTGAATGTGTCGGCATGGAGCAACGGATACTCGATCGCCTTTCTGATCGCGGCAATCGCGTCGCGCTGTCCGCCGATCTGCTCCCATGTCACCGTCGGCACTTCATCGAGCACGTGCTTGCCCGTCTTCCGATCCGTCAACTTCTCGATCGCGATGCGAGAGGTAGGATCGATCCGAACCTCATCACCCGCTTTCAGTTCGACCCCGACCAAGTCGGAGGACCGTTGCAAGATCAGCGGCTGCCGCCCCATCTCCTGCTCAAACCGCAGCCGCCCATCGGCCATCGCTTCGGCCAATTTCAGAATCGGCCCGTTCCGGTCGTACCCAAGGGTGTTGATGACCGCATAGGCTTCATTCACCAGAATCTGCGTGCCGATCTTCAGGTCAGCCACGGGCACGCGGGGATCGACATTGGCATAGTACTCGGCCCCACCGACCAGAATCCGCGCGAGCCCTTCGCCGGGGATGTCCAGCAGCGTGCCGATCCGATTCGCCGGTGCCGTCAATTTGGCCGCCACCTCGCTGAGTTTCTTGAACTCAGCCTCGCGTTGTTGATTGGCCGCTTGAGACAGCATCACGGCATGCCGGAGTTTATACAGAATCTTTTGGCGCGGGTCGGCGTCAGGGAACGATCCCAAACACTGTTCGATCAATTCGAGCGGATCGGAGCCGGTCTGTGCCGCACGCGCGCCGGTCTCGTGGCCGCTTCCTGTACCGGATTGCTCACTGTGACTCTCGGAAGAGCGATGATCGCTCATGGGAAACTCCTCATGTCCGGACACACACCATCTAGTTGACCGCTTGCAGCGTCACATCCACCGTCTGCCGTTTGTTGTTTCGCATCACATCCACTTTCACACGATCGCCGACTTTGTATTTCTCCATCTCATCCATCAGATCGTCCATCGTCCCGACCGGCTTACCCTCCACCGCGACAAGAACATCTCCGAGCTCAATCCGGCCATTGACCGTTTCGCGCACACCGCGTAACCCAGCCCGGTCGGCACTGCTGCCGCGCCCCACCTTTCCGATAATCACACCCTTGATTCCCCAACGTCTCGCCATGGTATCCGGTACCAGTGAGACCCCCAAACCAGGACGGATCAACTTACCATGCTTGATGAGCTCCGGCACAATACGGTTCACCGTGTCCACCGGTACTGCGAACCCAATGCCGGCATAGGCACCGCTGGGACTGATGATTTGCGTGTTCACTCCGATTAATCGGCCCGCGCTGTCCAAGAGCGGCCCGCCCGAATTGCCCGGATTGATCGCCGCATCGGTCTGGATCACACCTTCGATCGTCCGCTGCGACATCGACTTGATCGTCCGGCCAAGCGCACTCACCACACCGGTCGTGAGTGTATGGTCGAGCCCGAAGGGATTGCCGATAGCCAACACCTTTTGTCCGACCCGCAAGTCGTGCGAGACACCGACGGCCAGCGGCTCCAACGCAGAGTCGGAGGCTTGGATCTGCAAGACCGCCAGGTCGTGATCCGGATCGGCGCCGACCAGCTTGGCTTGATGTTCACTGCGGTCTGCCAGGGTCACCTTGATCGAGTTGGCCCCGTAGATGACGTGAAAATTGGTGACGATATGTCCCTGCTTGCTCCAAATGAAGCCCGACCCTGATCCCTGCGGCACCTCCATGGTGTCGAGCGACCAGAAATCTCGCTGGATAGCCGTGTTCGCGATAAAGACGACGGATTTTGTCGCCCGTTCAAATACCGAGATAGTCGTCCGCTCATCCGGGCCCAATTCAGCGGGCGCCGGCGTGACGGGACGGGGCTTGCCCTCGAGCCCTTCATATGCCGCACCCAAGGGCATGCCCCATTCGGCAGCACCGGCCTGCGCAAGGGAGAGCACGAACCCTGCGCTTACCACAGCCACGATTACAAACACTCGCATCCGGTCTCTCATTCCTACTCACCTATGATCTGCACAATCAGCTCACGATTCCTGGCCCGCGTGTCGAAATCGACCAGGACGATCTGCTGCCATGTTCCCAACAGCAGCGCACGATCCGCAAAGGGAATCGTGACCGACGGCCCCTGCAGCTGGCCGCGCAGATGGCTATGGCCATTGTCTTCACCGGGATTTCTCGTGTTGTGCTGCCAGCGGGGATCGGCAGGGACGGTTCGGTCCCAAAAGGCCTTGGTATCGGCGCGGATGCCGGGCTCGTCCTCGATAATCATGACCGATGCCGTCGTGTGCTTGACGAAGACGGTCGCAATACCCGAAACCAGCCCGGCTTCGGCCACGGCGGACGAGACCTGCTTCGTGAGATTTTCGATGTGCGTGTCGCCAGCCATCCCGATACGCAACGGCACGGTCTTGACGGTCATCAGCCACCTCCCGGCGCGAGGCTACGCAAGTAGTGCCGCTCCGCGTTGGTCAAGGGGCAACCCCGTGCCGCTTCCAGAATGGCATCGAAGGTCCCTTCACCAGCCAGCCCACGCAAGGCACTCATCACGTCGCCGCTCAGAATACCTTCTTGCGCAAGCTTGTCGAGATAGGCAAAGGCATCGGCCAGCGTTTCCTTTCGCCGCACATAGTAATCGCGCCCGCGCTGCCGGTTACTGTACGCCTCGAACTGTTCGCAGGCGACGAGGATCTCCGCCAACTGCTTGACCCAGGGTTTGGCCTTGGCCAGCTTCTCCGGATAGTAATAGTACAGCACCACATCTTGCATCCAGGGAGCCCACCGCAACCCCAGCCGGCGAAGGGCGGGACGGACCACCACCAAGCGTCGCCGCAACCGGCGTGCGTGTCCGAGCCGCATCTCGACCTGTTCCTTCGCCCAGGGCGTCATCG
>DASUMN010000174.1:0-8276 GCA_036277675.1 Nitrospira sp.
CCGCTCGTGCTCATGACCACGGCGCTCATGCCGCTCTGCATCTTGATCTCGTGGCGGTCCATCGAAACCGGCGTCAGAAACTTCATGGCCATGCTGCTGATCATGGAAGGCGCCATGATCGGAGTGTTTGTCGCCCTCGACTTCGTGTTGTTTTACGTGTTCTGGGAAGCGATGCTCATTCCCATGTACCTCTTGATCGGCATGTGGGGCGGGCCCAATCGCCTCTATGCCGCCGTCAAGTTTTTCCTGTACACCCTGGCGGGCAGCGTCTTGCTCCTGGTGGCGATTCTCGTTCTCTATTTCTACGGCGGCCACACGTTCGACATTCAGGAGTTGGCCCAAGGCGCCTACCCCCGTACCGTGCAGATGTGGGTCTTTCTCGCCTTCTTTGCAGCCTTCGCCGTGAAAGTGCCGATGTTCCCCTTCCACACGTGGCTGCCCGATGCGCACGTGGAGGCGCCCACCGCCGGCAGCGTAATTCTTGCCAGCGTGCTGTTGAAGATGGGTGCGTACGGATTCTTGCGGTTCAGTCTGCCGATGTTGCCGGACGCGTCCCAGGCCTTCACGCCCTTCATGGTTGTGCTCTCGATCGTGGCGATCATCTACGGCGCGTATATGGCGCTGGCCCAGACCGATCTGAAGAAACTCATCGCCTATTCCAGCGTCAGCCACATGGGATTCGTCACGCTGGGGCTGTTCATGTTCAATATTCAAGGCATTGAAGGCGCCGTGATGCAGATGGTGAATCATGGCATTACGACCGGCGGTCTCTTCCTGTGCGTCGGCATGATCTATGAACGCACGCACAGCAGACACATCGCCGACAATGTGGGCTTGACCAAACCCATGCCACGGTACGCCGCCTGCCTGGTCATCTTCGCGCTGTCCTCGTTGGGGCTGCCGGGCACCAACAGTTTCGTCGGGGAGTTCATGGTGCTCGCTGGCACCTTCCTCGTGAACAAACCGGCGGCGGCGCTGGCTTCCTTGGGCATCATCTTGGCGGCCGCGTATATGTTATGGATGGTCCAGCGCGTGGCGTTCGGCGTTCCGTCGCAAACGTTTCTCCCGAAGCTGCAAGACTTGTCCCCACGCGAGATGGCCATCTTAGCTCCGCTTGTCGTGCTGGTATTTTGGATCGGCTTGTTCCCCAATCCGCTGTTGACCCGCATGCACGCGAGTGTCGAGAAGGTGATCGCACGCGCGGCTCCACTCGCTCCGGCAACAGCCACGCAGCAGCCTGACCCGCTCGTCCAGCCTGTTGAGAGCGCGGCCTCGGCGTTCGGAGTCATGCCTCATCTGGGAGAGGGCGAACCGTCATTCTTCACCGGTGTCACGCTCGACAGGCCGGAGGTGCGCCAACCATGACCGTGTTCTCCCCAAGCGACCTGCTCCTCCTCCTGCCGGAGCTGCTGGTGATCGCCGCCGCGTGCGTCGTGCTGGTCCTCGACCCGGTGCTGTCTTCAAACCAGAAAGATGGATTGGCGTGGCTCAGCCTCGGCACGTTGGTCGTGTGCATGGGACTGATCTCGTCGCAGATGGGGCATCCCGCCACCGCGTTCGGAGGAATGGTCGCCATCGACACGTATGCCTGTTTCTGGAAACTGCTGCTCTGTTTTGTCGCCGGCCTGACCGTCCTCTTGTCGTACTCATACCTCAAAGAGGAGCGGCTGTACTTCGGCGAATACTACGCCTTCGTCCTGCTTTCGCTGTGCGGCATGATGGTGATGGTCTCCGCAACCGATCTGCTGGCGATCTATCTCGGCACCGAGTTGATGTCGCTCTCCCTCTACGTGATGGCGGGGCTGAAACGGTCGGAACCCCGTTCCTTGGAAGCCTCCGCCAAGTATTTCGTCCTGGGTGCCTTCTCCTCAGGCATCTTGCTGTACGGGATCTCCCTGCTCTATGGCGCGACCGGCAGCACCCGGTTGCCGGCCATCGCCGATGCCGTGGCCGGTCGAAGCCTGGATGATCCGTTGCTTTTGTTCGCCACGATCTTGCTGGCGGTCGGATTCGCCTTCAAACTCGCCGTCGTCCCGTTTCATATGTGGACGCCCGACGTCTACCAAGGCGCCCCGACCTCCGTCACGGCCTTCATGGCCGTGGCCTCGAAGGCCGCCAGTTTCGGCGCGTTTCTCCGTGTCTTCGCCGAAGGGCTAAGCGGCCTCAGGACCGACTGGTCCACAATTTTTCTGCTGCTCTGCATCGCCACACTGGTGCTGGGCAATGTCGTGGCCTTGGTCCAAACCAACGTCAAACGGATGTTGGCTTATTCCAGCATCGCCCATGCCGGATATGCCCTCATCGGCGTCGTCGCTACGGGGCGAATGGGTGCCTCAGGGAATAGCGCCCACGGGATTTCCAGCGTCCTGCTGTATCTGGCGCTCTACACATTCATGACCTTCGGCGCCTTTGCCATCGTCGCCATGCTGCGCAAAGGCAGCCTCGAAGGAGAAGAAATCGAAGATTTCACCGGCTTGGCCAAACGTCAACCGGTGGCGGCGTTGCTGATGCTCGTCTTCATGGTCTCACTGGCCGGCATTCCGCCGACGGCCGGATTTATCGGAAAATTCTACGTCTTCATGTCCGCGGTGGAAGCGGGCATGACCTGGCTGGCGGTCCTCGCCTTGATCTTCGCCGCCGTCTCGGCCTACTACTATCTCCGCCTGGTGTTGGTCATGTACATGCGCGAACCGGACCCCATCACCGCCGATTCGCCTCGCCTGGTCCTGTCGCCGACCCTCTCCATCGTGCTGGCCTGCGCGATCGCCGGGGTGGTGATCTTCGGCATCTATCCGGACCCGCTGATTCAACTCGCCGCGCAGGCGACGTTGCCCCTGAAATAAACACCGTATGATCGAGAATGAGATGCGGGATGAGTCAGCTCATGGTAGGCTGGCCGGCATGTCGGATGTCATGAATGTCTTTCGTTTCCTGCGCGATGTCGTGCAGGTCTTTCTTCGGCATGGCTGTCCCAGTCTGGCCGCATCGCTCGCCTTCTTCTCCCTGCTCTCGCTCTTTCCGCTCGTGTTTCTCTTGCTGTACGGCGTCAGTTTTCTGGTGAGTCAGGACGTCATCGGTGAGCACTTTCTCTTAAGCTTCCTGAAAGGATTTCTCCCGTCGTTGGGCGAGCGACTGGCCGAGGAACTTCATCGAATCAGTGCACTGGACAGCGTGCGGTGGCTGGTCTTCCTCTCGTTCTTCTGGTTCGGCGGACTGGTCTTCTATGAACTCGATTACGCCCTCAACGTGGTGTTTGAAAGCACCAGACGACGCCACCCCTTGATCTCGACGGCCATCTCGGTCGCCCTGCTCGGCGCCACCGGACTTCTGCTTGTCATCGCCTACGTCGCCACTCAAACCATCAACTTCCTCACGACCTATACGCCGGGATTTCTGGGCCTGGATCTGGTTGCGCTCGCTGCCCATGAGTTTCAGTTGACCTATACCTTGCCGTTCATCCTGGCTTTTTTCGCCGTCAGTTTGCTCTACCGTTATGTGCCACGCCGGCGGCCGGGCTGGCGGGAATCCATGGCGGGCGCCATCACATTCGGCCTGCTCTGGGTATCCGCCAAATTGCTGTTCGTCACATACAGCGGATATGCGACGGTCTACGTCCGGCTCTACGGCTCCTTGCTGGAAGTCATTCTCCTCTTGTTGTGGGTCTACTACTCCGCGTGTCTCCTCCTCCTCGGTGCCGTCATTGCTCACAACCTGCAGCAACGGGCTCACCTGTCACCCTCCGTTGCAACTGATCCCGCCTAGCGATTCTGTTCCATCGGGCTCCTCCTGAACCCGCCCACACATCAGTTCAAACCATTGCCTGGAGCCACTTCTTACCCATGCAACTTCCAGCCTTTTCCTGGCGGAGCCCTCCCTTCCCCGATACAATGGCAACCGGCAGAACGAGGCCCGATCACCGATGTTTGAAGAATACGGCAAGGAACTGATGATGCTGGGCGGGACGATCGCAGGATTCGTCGCCGCGCTCCTCAGCGTCATGGAGAAGCTGTTGGATTTCCGGCACCGCATGGACTCCAAGAAGGAGTCCAGGAGTGAGAAGCGTGACAGCGCTCACTCGGAACGCGCCCAGGCGGACGCGACGTCGTCTATCGACTTCTTCTCCACGAAACCCCTGCGAGGCTCTTCCTATCTGCTCCTCTACGAGACCGGTGTCATTGTCGCGGCAGGCGTCCTGCTCAACTACATCGGTCTCACCCTCAGCCTGCATCTGGAAAGCATCCTGTTTCTGGATATGACGGGGACGGCGCTTGTCGCCATTCTGCTCGGCCCCTGGTGGGGCGCCATCGTCGCGCTGCTCTCGAACTCCGTGGTGAACTGGCTGCTCTTTCCCCAAACAGGCGCGGATGTGGTGATCTTTCCCTGGTCGCTCGTCAATATGGCCGGCGCGCTGTTCTGGGGCACGCTGGCCCGTCACGCGAACTTTCAGAAGTACGTCCGCACCAGCAAAAGTTCCGGAATTGCCCACACGTGGTTCTTATTGCGCTTCGGAGTCTTGGGCGCCATCGTCATGAGCATCCCCGGCACGCTTGTGCAGGCGGCACTCCACGAACGGTCAATTTTTGCCCTCAATCCTGAAGTGGCCCAATCCCTCAGCGTACGGATCGAGCATTGGGAAGCCGCGGTTCAGATGTATTTGGAGTCGGCCATCGGAGTCCAGTGGAGCGAAAGCCTCAGTTGGTATGCCGTCAATTGGCTACAGAATTGCGTCCGCTACATTCCGGACAAAACGATGAGTGTCGCCATTGCGTTGGTCGTGCTGAAATACGGCTACCCCTTGTTCGAGCGGGAGCTGATTCACGGCGGCCCTGACGGGGAGCGGCCCCGCGATGAACGACTCCTTCCTCTGGTGTTGGGGCTGCTCTATGCGCCATCGTATGCCACGCTCATCAGCCAGGACGGCTACGCCGGAATGCTGTACTGGCCCCTCTGGTCCATGCCCTGGCTGTTCATCACACTTGGATACTTCAAAATCCGCTACACCGGGCCGACGGACGATGCGCAGCACGAGGCGAGGCTGCAGCGGGCGGAACGGTATGCCAAGGCATTGAAACCGGTCGGGAAGGAGCCGTCCTATGAGTTTTGCCGCAGGCTGACGTTTGCCACACTGATCGCGAGCCTGCTCTTTGCACTGTGCCTGCCGGTGCTGCTGATGGACTTTTACCGGGTCACCTTCAAGTTCTTCTGCGTCGTGTATGGATTCTTGCTTGTCGTCCACCTCATCCGCGTCGCCATTGCGCAGAACATTTCCGTCGCCCGGGCGGACGGGTAGGCCGTCAATCGTGTCAGACCGGAACAGTCATATCGATTGATCTGCTCTTCTGTTTGACGACTGCCGCGGTTAACGTTTTGTGGACATCCGCAATTGCAAAAAGTGAACAACGGCCGAATGGGTCACCAAGCCGATGACGTGGCAGTCCTGCATGACGACGAGCCGATCCCACCCCTCCCGCGCCATGTGTTCCATCACCTGAATCACCGGAGTATCCGGCTCCACAATCAGCGACGGTGAGGCCGGACGCATCACCTGCCCGACATGTCGCCACGGCCAGACCGCCGATGACACCGCCTGGATGTCATGTACCGTGATGAGTCCCACCAACCGCCCGTCGTCCAGGACGGGAAACCCGCCATAGCCATAGGGCTGGAAATACCGGTTCACGGCCTCCTCAAGGGTGCACTGAGACGGGATGGTCACAACCGTCGTCACCATCAGATTGCGAATAGAAACGGCCGCCAATGTCTGCCGCATTGCGGCCTGACGCCGGCTCGCCAGCGCCGCGGCAAATAGAAATGCCCCGATCAAGACGATCCAGCTGCCGGTGGATGCCATCGACACGGGAGCTCCTCCCATCGCGGATCCAGCGAGCATCGCAACGCCCAGCAATACGAATACGGCGCCGAACCCAAGGCCAACGATGGACGCCTGTTTCGTGGCTCGATAGAAATCCTTCCCCCACGCCCACAGTCCCGCGCGTAAGACTCGGCCGCCATCCAAGGGAAATCCCGGGATCAAGTTGAAGAGCCCCAGTTGCACATTCACCGCTCCCAGTAAGGCGCTGAGAATGGCCAGGCCCCGCAGACCCCGCTGCTGTTGCATCGGCTCGGCCAGCTCGGCGAATCCAAGACAGGCCGCTCCCAACACGACGCTGACGGCGGGTCCGGCCGCGGCGATGAGAAATTCCGCGCGCGGCGTCGGCGCTTCCTTCCGCATATGAGCCACGCCTCCAAAGATAAACAGGGTGATTCGGTCGATCGGGATACTGTAGCGCAGGGCAACGTAAGAATGTCCGAGTTCGTGGAGCAGGACGGAGAGAAACAACAACACGGCAGCCATCCCCCCCATGGCCCAATAGCGTTCAGGCGAGAGCCCTGGAAGACTGTCCGGCAAATAGCCCGTCGCCAGTGTCCATGTCACCAGGAAAAAGACCAAAAACCACGACGCATGGACGCGAATGGGAATCCCCAGCGCATGTCCGATTTGCCAAGAAGGGAGCCGCATGGCCATCACCGTACCAGCCTGATGCGCGATGGGTCAATTCGCCCGCATTCAGGTATACTAGATCTCATGCTTCGGCGATTGCCCCTCTGGCTATGGAGCGTCCTTCACGTCCTCAGTCTGTCGCTCGCTGTTCCAGCGATAAGCCCGGCGCAAGTCATCAAATCCGGTCCGCCGGCTTGTCCGGGAGTTGCGTTGACCTTCGACCTCTGCCCGGTCAAGAAAGGGTCAGGTTATGATAAGCCATTAATGGACTATTTGATTCAGCACCGCATTCCTTCCACGTTCTTCATGTCCGGCAAATGGATACACAAACATGAAGAGGAAACGGACCAGTTGCTCGGTGTCGGGTTCTTCGAGGTCGGCACGCATGGGGACGTGCATGCCCATCTGCCGATGCACAACGCCGATGAGCAACGCGCGGAGATTCTCGGCCCGGTTCGCGTCCTACGTGAACACTATGCCCATCACGCGACGTTGTTCCGTCCTCCGTATGGGGAATACAACGAGGTGACGGTTGACGTCGTCAAAGCACTGGGGCTCCAGTTCATTCAATGGAATATCGAATCCGGCGATCCAGACCCCACCCTATCGGCTGAGCAAATCTTGGATCGTGTCGCCAAGCGCGCGAAGCCGGGCAGCATCATCGTGTTTCATGCCAATGGGAAGGGCAAACAAACCCGCCAGGTCGTCGAACGCCTCACCACCGATGTCTTCCCACACAAGAAGCTCATCCCCATGACCGTCAGCGACCTGCTGAATTGCCAACAGCCCGCCCGATGACCACGCCATGCATCAGGGCCATGCAGCCTGAGGATCGCGATGAGGTGGTCCGCCTACTTGGCACGTCCGACCCATGGGTGACGCTTGGCTACACGGCAGCCGACTGGGACCGTATCTTTTGCCCCATTCCTCAGGGACGGGACAGTTACGTGGCGGAATTCGATGGCCGGGTGGCGGGCATCGCCCTCATCCGACAAAAATTCTTGTTAGGCGATTATCTGGAACTCTTGGGCGTGGCTGGATGGGCAAGACGACAGGGAATCGGAGGCCTGCTTGTGACACATATCGAGGAGCTCGTCTTCAGTCGAACAAAGAACCTCTTTGCCTGTGTCTCGGATTTCAATACCGCGGCAAGAGCGTTCTATAAACGGCTGGGCTATCAGGAGATCGGCCCCATACCGAATCTCTTAACCCCCGGCAGCGCGGAGATCTTTCTGAGGAAGACCCTGGGGCCCACGAGAATTTGAAGGCGATCGCGCCTGCGGCTGGTTATCGTGACGCAGCCGTCACGTGCCGACACCCTACCAGAAACTGATTGCCCTCGGATTCGATCGGCAAGGCCCGTACCCAACAGATTTCGTAGACCATCGTCGAGCGATGCCACCCGAGTTGAGGGTTGGACAGGGTGACCAACAGTCGGACACGCGGTGGTTCACTCATCACGAGGAGAATGCCGTGCGCGCTTCGATTCACGCTTAGGACTTTGCCCTCCACCACCGCTTCGGCCCCGGCGCTCAGCGACTCGTACATCTCGTAGGTATACCAATGGCAATCTTCGACTCGGGTTTCGCGACGACGATTGAAGGGAGGGGAGGAATGATCCACTCTCGGGGAAGCGTCAGCTTTGAAGGGGCGACTGGACATCGTGTTGCCTCCGGTCTGCAGGCAGCCCACGGATCAGAAGGAAAGAGCAGCAAGAGCCGTGCCGATACCGGCTTTTCACGTAATCTCTTCGAAAGCAGCACGCTCTGATTTT
>DASUMN010000175.1:0-29111 GCA_036277675.1 Nitrospira sp.
GCTCCGGCTTGGTACGGGTAATGTTTGATTACCAATCTGCTGGTTTGTGAAAAGTTCCTTTTTGATCGGTAAGTGGGTTAGGGAATTGACTAGCGATAAGATGGCTTTGGCGAATATATCAAATAAGCCTTTGAACCCATCATGCAGGAGATGAGTGGCTAAATTCACATCCGAGCCTTTCTCCTCAGTCTTATCAACCCAGACTCGTTTGGCTGGGTTGGGGATCTGCTGGTCCAACTCTATGGGAATTCTTGACAGGATACGGGATGTTGCATAGTTTGACAGCATGGGTGAATCGCAACTGAATAGTAAACCCCACGTATTGCTCATCGACGATGATGAGGACTTAAGCGCGGTTGTCCGGTTCTTTCTGGAACGGGATGGTTATCGTGTCACCTATGTGTCGGATGGGCGGCAGGCGAAGGACATGATCAGTCAGATTGTGCCCCCGCACCTGACCTTGCTGGATCTGATGTTGCCCTATTCTAGCGGGGTGGAGCTACTCCAACTCATCAGAAGCCAGTCAACGTGGAACCACGTACCGGTGGTGATGCTCACGGCGGTCTCCGCCGAGGAGAAGATCGTGAGCTTGTTGGATGCCGGCGCGAATGACTACGTCATCAAACCCTTTAACCCCAAGGAGTTGACGGCCAGGCTCAGGCGGTTTCTCCGGCCAGCCGCCTGATTTACCCTGGCTTCTGGCGCCCGGCATGATGTCTCTGCTCACCTCATCCGATCTTGTCATCCAGCTTTCCATTTGGACGGGAGTGGCTGCCCTAGCGACGGCCGTTCCAGTGTTGCTGGCAGTGATGGTCCTCCAATGTCTCGCCCAGCGCCGGCGTCGGAGATCGCAACGGTTTCGAGCAGTCTGGCACCCGCTGCTCATCCAAAGTTTGATCGAGGTTCCAACGGACCTTCCTCCGCTTCGCCAAGACGACGTCCGGCTCTTCCTTGATTTCTGGGTCTATCTGCATGAGACGATTCGTGGTGACGCAACGGCTAGTTTGGATGAGGTGCTGCGGCTGGTCGGTGCCGATGGCGCGGCACTACGGATGCTCCACAGCTCACGGTTAGCCGATAGGCTTGTGGCGGTGGTGGCCCTCGGTCATCTGCGCGAGCGATCAGTCCGGGATGAGTTTCAGCGGCTGATTCACTCTCCGATACCGGAATTGTCGCTGGCCGCGGCGAGGGCGTTGGTTCAGATCGATGCCCAAGCTGCCATGAAAGATCTGGTTCCTCTCTTGGTGACACGTACCGATTGGTCGTTGGTCAAGGTGGCCGGGGTGTTGAGTGAAGCCGGTTCAGACACTGCCGCGCCGGTACTGGATCAGGCGTTGGCTGGGGCATCCCGTGAGGCCGCGGAGCGGTTGATCCGCTGTCTTGAGGCGACGGGAAGTCCGATCTCCCTCCCTCGTGTTCGTCAGATGATGGGGCGCGACGAGACCGACGGCCAATTACTGATTGCCTGTCTTCGTTACGTGGGCCGCTGTGGCGGGCCCACGGAGTTGTCCGCTGTCCGGGCCAGGTTGACGCACTCCCATTGGCCGGTACGACTGCACGCCGTCCTCACCTTGGGCAAGATCGGTGTGGCTGAAGATGTTCCGTTGCTTGTCAGCAGGCTGACGGATGACGAATGGTGGGTGCGCTATCGGGCCGCAGAGGCTCTGGCCGGACTGCCCTGTGTCGCCCTTCCGCAGCTCCAACAGATGCAAACAGCCCATCCCGATCCCTTCGTCAGAGATCTGCTGCTTCCCTTTACGCTCTCCCGCTGGAGTTAAACCTGACGAGCGCACGCCCCTACCAGTGCATGATCACGTTGAGGCTTCCGCCTCGGCGGACGTAGGACTGAGACCGGTCCTCATAGTAACCGGAGGCCTCCAGGGAAAAGCGCGCCGCGAGGGGCACAATGATCCCACCCTGGATGAGGTAGCTGGCGGTCTTGGCAAAATCCTGCGTGGCCACAATCTGGCTGCTGGATGTGCCGAAAGCCCCGCCTGCGTAGAGTTGAAGGCGGTCGGTCGGACGCCAGGTAAGTTGAGAGGACAGACTTGTCGCACCCGTGTGCGGCACGAAGTAGACCTTCTCTGTGAGCCAGAAGCCGTAGGGCAGGTAGACGGTCACTCCGGGAATCAAGAGATCGACGGAGCTGGATTTGTAGTCCATATGGCGGTATCCGAACGAGGGTTCCACGCATGACAACATATTATGGATGATCCCCAAGCCCTGGAACACCTCTCCCCCCATGGCCCACGTGGGGGCAAAACTCGGATTGGCTGTTCCCAACCCTGCCACATACCCCCAAGCCTTGTTCCAGAGCGGGCTGTAGAACTCACCGGACACCGGCGTATCGTGTGACCCAAACCGGTAAAGGGGTTCGACGCGGCCTATAAAGGTGCGCGTGCCGATCGATTTCGCCACCTCAATCAGTCCATTCTGCTCATCAGCGATCGTATTGGTATAACTGAAATGGCTGTACCCGATTTTGAGGTAGTCACGGAAGGGGAGCGTGGGCGTTGACCGAGCAACACCGACCGGAGCACGATAGGTTTGGGCTTGAGTTAGAGCCGACAATTCAGCTCTGACGGCGGCTAGCCGTTGTTCAAGTTCTGCGTCGGTGGCGAGCGTTTGGTACCACTGCAGGGCTTCCTGATACTCGCCGGTCCAATAAAAGGTGTCCGCCAAGCCTCGTTTGGCCTCTTGATTGTCCGGAGCCTCACGCAGAATGGTTCGGTAGCCAGCCCGTGCTTCATCATAGTGTTTTCGCCAAGACTGTACCCTGGCCAGGGCTAAACGGACATCCGTGTCGGCTGGGTGGCGCCCCAGGATCTCTTGATAGAGCCGGATTGCCTCCTCGTACTGTCCCTGCCAGGAGAGGACTTTGGCCAGTGCGGCGCGCACCTCATCGTCCTCGCCGTGTGTGGACAGGTATTCTCGATAGGAACCTGCCGCCTGTTCGAATTGCTGGGCTGCTTCGTAGCCTCGTGCGTCAGTGAGGGGATCGGAAGACGCGTGCGCAGCAAGCGGTATGCCAACCAGGCAGGCGGCCAAGGCAAGCAGCAGGGGGAAACGCCAGAGTCCTGGCACACCTCCGCGGAGGCGCAAGGCGTCAGCGAGTGGCTTCTCCTCATTGCCTTGACGAAACGTGCCCCTCATCATATTTTTCTTCTATTCACGATGGTGTGGATCTATCGGCCAGACCCAGTCTGGTTGAGTGCGACGAACGAAAGAAGCGGCCCCCGTGTCTATTGATAGTATTTTTACGATACCCCAGATCTTTTTCCCATTGTTCTTTGTCTTTATGACAGCCACCGGGTTATGCCTGGAAGCCATCTCTCTCAGATCGACCATGCGGAATGCCCCTCGGCGAACGCTGGATCACCTGCCGCAGCGGTATACCGGATTCGAACCTCAGATCAGCGTGCTGGTTCCGGCCTATAACGAATCGGCGAACATTGCCGATTCTATCCGCTCACTGCTTCAGCTCAGTTACACGAGCTACGAAATTATCGTGATCAACGATGGTTCGTCCGATTCGACGATGGAGGTGCTCAAACATGAATTTGGCCTGAGGCCTTTCCCGGAGGTCTATCAGGCCAGCCTGCCGACAGCGCCGATCCGCTCGATTTATGTCTCGCAGACCCATGCCAAGTTGCGCGTGATTGATAAGGACAATGGAGGGAAAGCCGACGCCTTGAACGCCGGCATCAACCTCTCTCGCAACCCGCTGTTCTGTACCTTGGACTCGGATTCCATCCTTCAGCGGGACAGTCTGCAGCGATTAGCCCAGCCTTTTCTGGACGATCCGTTGACTGTGGCAACCGGTGGAATGGTGCGCATCGCGAACGGCTGTACGGTGAAGGAGGGATTCCTGGCCACGATCGGCCTGCCGACCAATTGGCTGGTCTTGTTTCAAGTCCTTGAATACTACCGGGCGTTCTGGATCGGCAGGGCAGGGCTGGCTCCTATGAATGCGCTCCTTATCATATCCGGCGCATTCGGTTTGTTCCGCAAGACGACGGTCGTGGACGCGGGAGGTTATGGACGGCATCTGCTCGGGGAGGACATGGAACTGGTCGTCCGCCTGCACCGCCGTCTCCGATTGCGTGGCCAGCCGTATCGCATCTGTTTTGTGCCGGATGCCTTCTGCTGGACCGAAGCGCCGGAACATCTTCGTTCACTGAGAAATCAACGGATTCGTTGGCAACGGGGATTGGCGGAGTCGCTGGTGCTCAATCGTTCGTTGCTGTGTCACCCCAAGGGTGGCGCGGCCGGCTGGTTGGCCCTTCCAATCTTCATCCTCTTCGAATGCCTGAGCCCCGCGGTGCTGGTGTTCGCGTATGTCTTTGTGGCGTTCTGTTACTTCACCGGTCTCTGGTCTGCTGAGGCGGCGATGGCACTCCTTGCGCTCGAAATCGGGCTGGGGGTGCTGACGTCGGTGACGGTCTTGCTCGTGGACGAACTATCCTTTCATATTTATCCAAAATTCCGGCAGGTGTTCGTGTTGTTTGTCGCCGCGCTCGCAGAGAATTTCGGTTATCGGCAACTCGTTTCTTGTTGGCGATTCATTGGCCTCTGGCGCTGGATGATCGGGGCGAAAGCAGGCTGGGGCACGATCACCAGAACTGCGGCCTGGCAGGTATCGAGGAATGGGTGATAGAGCTTCCAGCGAAGAGGACGAAAGATTAAACGGGGCGGTTTCAGGTTGCACGTACGAAGGTTCAAGTTTCTGGAGACTGTTCTCTCAATGTGAAACCTGAAACGTGTGTGCGGGTCAGAACACCCGCAGGTATTCCACCGCGGAGTCGCCCTTGTCGGCATCACGGCGCAACACGGCGAGCGCCGTTTTATTCGATTCATTTACGGTAATGGCCAGGCGGGCGGAGAAAAACTCCGATTTCACATCGTAGTCTGTGCGAAGACGCGCCCCGATATCCTTAAAACTGCTGATTCGGTCGAGATCCACCTTGGTCTTATAGGGCCGCCCTTGCGCGATCTCTGAGGCCATCGTTGGCGTGATGCCCGCATCCAGCGATTGGATGACGAGGACATCAGCGGTGTTGATGTTGATCGGCGCGCTGCCGTCCAGCGGGTAGACCGTCACATAGCGTGACAACCGGTCGATGATGTCCGGAGTAAAGCCTTTGACCAGCCGTAGGTCTGCGAGCGACTGGAGCCGTTCGTTGGCGGCTCGGTAGGCCGGCCTCTGCGATTGATAGTAGGCGCTCTCCGCGCCGGCTGGGGTGGGGTTGTCGTCTTGGTCGGTCCAATCAATCAGGGTATCGACAAGATCCGGATTCAGTTGGAGTAGTTGGAACAGCCGCCTCACCCGTTCTGTGGTGGTCTTCAGTTTAATTTGATCATTCGCTGCTGCCCGCAAGTCGTTGAGGTTGAGTTTGCCGCGTTCGTCGGCAATCTGGGCGCTCAGCAAGCCGTCGCCGATTGCGTAGTTCTTGATGGGCATCGCCCAGAGGTCCGTGAGGGCGTCAAATTTCTCTCCTGTCTGCTTGTCGCGCAGAAAGTCCTGTTGCAGCACAGCGCGTGCTGCTTGCACGGCGGCACGGGTCAGCATGCTCGCCTTGAAGTTATCCCGGAAGGCCGCCGCTTCCCGGTACTCCCGCCGGGCTTCTGCGTCGAATTCGAGAATGAGCGCGACCAAGAGGGTCACGACAAACAAAGCCAGAATCAGCGCAACGCCCCGTTCATCATCCTTTGGCATAACTCAATACCCGCACGGTTGCGTCGAGATTGACGGGGTTGTCGAATTTGGGGCGGATCTTCAGATGGCGGACCTGAAGGTCGTAGGGGGCTTGGTCGATGGCGGCCAGCAGGGCCAGGAGTTCCGGCAGTTGCACCCCATCAAGCCGGAGATCAACCGCCGTTTCTTCATACCCCTGCGGAAGCGACTGTATTTGCGGCTGCATGCCGGCGATGCGGTCGCGTACACGGGCCGACGTTGTCGCCTCTTCTAAGAAGGTCAGCAGGGAAAAGCGGCCGTCGACCGGCGCCAGTCGATTCTCGGCCTTGGCCAACCGGTCGCGCTTTGCCGTGTATTCTCGGCTCAGCAGCGCCAGCTCGTGAAGGTCCTTCTGTTTGCGCGCCGTCTGCCGCTCCAATCTGTCGAGTGTGGAGAGGAGAGGATCGACGGCCAGTACAAAGACCAGGCTGAGACCAATGACGATCCCGCCGATAAGCAGGATGATCCGTTCGCGCGGGGCCAACTGCTGCCACCGCTCGCGCAGGGTCTGCATCATGGCCGCACCGTCACGGTCATGCGAAACACCACTTGGTTAGGCGCGGCGCCGACTCGGGTTTCCGTGACCGAGGCGTCGTCGAACTGGGAACTTGCCACGAAGGTATGCTTGATTTTCTCCACGGCGTCAAAGGAGGTCGTCTCGGCTTCCATCAATATGGTCCCGCCATCCACCGTCAACTCGCGGACCTTCACGGACGTGCCGGCCGGCAGTTGTTTGACGAATGCCGACAGCGCCGGCAAAACCTTACCATGCGAACTCTCAATCACCGCAAGTGCCTTGTCCACCTGCCCCATGCGATGGCGGGCCTGATCGATCTCATCGCCGGGCAGAGCGCTTGCTCGAAAGACTTGTTCGTATTGTGTCTGGAGCGCGGCTTTCAGTTTGGCGACCCGTTGGTCTTTCAGCATCAGATGGATGGAAAAATCCGCGAGGGCCAGGAGTCCGATGACCACCGCTGCGCCGATCATCAGGCGGCGGTCTTGCTTGGAGATGATCTCAGTGGCCGCCGATTCACTGCCGGCCGTTTTCAAGTCGAGCGCCAGACCGAGCGGCGACGGTGCGAACCGCCAGCGCGGCTTCACAATCTTGGGGTGAATGGCCAAGCCAAAAGCGATGGAAAAGGCTTTTGGACTGTCGGGGCCGAACCCCTGCCTGGGGCCGACGGGGTAGAGCCCTAACTGGCGGGCGACAAAGCCACCCACTTCCCGAAGTTTTGCGCCGCCTCCCGATACCCAGCAATGGGTGAACCGTCCGCGCTCGGCTCCTTCATAGGCTTGGATCGTGACGCGCAGCTCCCGCAAGAGAGGCTCCAGCCAGGCATCCACCTGTTCGACGGCCATGGTTCGCTTGCGCCGCTCGGCGTCGGCAAAACTGCATGCCTCCCGTACGGCCAAGGCATGGGTCAGTTGGTTCCCACCCCAGAGGATGGTGCGTAACACCACCGGCCGCCCTTCATGAATCAGGCACAACGTCGTCTTCGAGGCACCGACGTCGATGATCGCCAAATCGTTCGGCACACCCCTGTGTTCGTTCCGAAGAAATTGTGTGACGGAGAACAGCGCCATCGCGTCGACGTTGATGGCTGACGGTTCGACATCGGCTTGGGCCAAAAATCGGAGATGTTCGGCCACCTTGTCCTTGGGCGCGGCGGTGACCAGCACGTCCGAGCCTTTCTGCTCGCGTGGCGTGCCGTTCTCCGTCTGTCCCGGCGGCAAGATGAGGCTGCCGATCGCCAAGTCGTCCAGCGGCATGGGCACCAGGTTTTCCACTTCGAAGGGGACCACCTGCGCGAGTTTGCTGGAGTCCTTAAACGGGAAGGACAGGGTGCGGATGAACAGATCGTGGCAGGGGATGGCCGTAACCAGCCGGTCCGTGGCGTAGAGGCCGTGTTGCCAAAGGAAGCCTCGAAGCGATGTAATGCGCCGAGCCGGCTCCAAGTCCTCCGGTCTGGTGAAGGGCATCGGATGTTGGAAGTAGTCGATCGATTCGCGGCCGCTCAAGCGGCGGCGGAATCGAACGGCCTTCAACCCCGTCTGTCCGATATCAAGTCCGACACATTCCGTGACGATGGACATGCAATTGTTTTCGTTTCAAGGTTCAAGCGATAAGATTCAAGGCCCAAGTTCAAAGGTTCAAGGTGCAAGGGTGCCCGAACGACGGCGATACGCTTGAAACTTGCACCGTGAGCCTTGCCACTGCCTCGGTACTTTACAACGCGATCCTGGCCTGTGCCAATGGGCCAACTATCTTTATCGTAAAGGATGTGCCGGCCGGAAAGGGTGGCAAGCCAAGGACATCGGCCTTTGCGGCGAAGCCGGTACCGGGGGTCACTGTCACAGTCAAGGCCAATTGGCTGTTCTGCATCGGCTGCTGGAGCGTGATGGTCCCGTGCCCCGTGAACGACCCATCGAGGCCGTCACCGTTCAATTCTGTGACCTCGCACACGGCATCTCGACAGGCTAACCCCGCGGATACCTTGGTGAAGACTAAGGACAGCATCCGGCCATTCATCAAGGGGATGTGATCGATCGCCAGGTCCGTCGCGTCGGCGGTCCACGTACCCTCGCCTTTCAGGGGGCCGGCCGTGGCCTGAAACGAATCGACGCGATGGGTAAACTCTCCGTTGAGTACCCCTCGGCTCACGTAGCGATGGAGGATTTTGGACAGGTCGACCTGCTGGAGCCGGCCTTTGAGGGAGACGGATCCATCCGCCAAGGACCATGATGATGCCGTCAGCGCGGCTTTCGCCAGTCCGGTGTTGGACGCGGTCTCATCCAGACGGGCTTCGACATCCAGGCCCAACCCACCGGTCAGTACGGGGAGCAGACCGATCTTTGCGTGGAGCAGTCCCAATTGAATCGGTTCCCAATCCGGTCTCGTCAGGGTGACGTTTCGCCAGGCGAGGCCCAGCGGCCATGTCGAGGTCCAGTTCGTGGCGTGAACGTCCATGCCGGTGCTGCGATTGAGTTCGGACATGGCGCGTGCGTGCAGCGCGTCATAGGGAAAGGTCGCTGCGATCCCTGAGACAACGGTACCCAGGCCGACGGCGGTCCAGATCAGGATGGCCTTCCACGAGCCCGGCCATGTCATGGTCATGACGAGGCTCCGATCATCACCCATTCTCGCACCGTCCAGAGAGTCTCATCGGCCTGCTGGAACGTCACTTCGAGCAGCAGCGCTTTGGGCGACTTGGTGGCCGCCGGCCACTCGTCGATCCACAGGCGGCTTTGCCCGTCGTAATACCGCAAATTGAAGCCTTTCACCCGATCGGCCAGTTCGAGTTGATCCAGTGATTCATCGGTGAGGCCGTAGAGATTTTTCTTCGCGAATCGCATCAGCCGGTCGCCGTCGCGCGTATACACGACGCGGACGGTTTCGCTCGTGACGCCTCCGGTGCCGTCGCTCATGGCCAGAAACGCGAGCGTATCCGCCGGCTGCCCCTCCAGCGTGCCGTTCATGCCGGTCCACGGGAAGGGTTTGTCATACGTGCTCAATGAGATTTCGTCGGCCATGACGCGCAACACTCTCCGGATCGTCTGCTCCTGTGCCGCTCGGTCGCGACCCGCATCCATGAGGCGGGTCGTCGTGAAGAGCGAACCGAACACCATCGCCGAAACGATGGCGAGCAGCGCGATCGCTATCAGCACCTCGACGAGGGTAAATCCCGCCTCGGTTTTAGAAGGTAAGGCCGGCAAAGACATACGTGCTGACTTCCAAGGATTCTTCCGCCACTCCCCGCGGCCACGATACTTTGACGCGGACTTCGCGGATCAGGGGCAGCGGCGTGGGGGCGATGGTCCGCTTCCATTTGTAGCCTGCGGCGCGATCGCTTGCCGCTACCGTCGCCGGCGCGCCAAGCGGCGCGTTCCTGAACTCGCCGGCGGTTTCTCCGAGGGGGTACAGACCTATCAGTTCCGCTTCGATCAGTTTTTCTTGCGCCAGCAGCGTCGCCCCGCGCAGCTCGGTCGCCCGCTCGTGCAGGTCCACATCGAAATTGCGGAGGCCCAAGAGGATCGGCAGCGCGATGGCCAGCACGGCAATAGCCAGCAAGACTTCGAGCAGCGTGAATCCCTGTTCGCCGGACTTGCTCGTGGATGAGGTCCGCAGCATGACTATCTCGCGGAGGCCTGCAACAAGACTTTGACTCGGTCTGGAATCGGGCGAGGTCGCGTGAGGTCGAACCGTTGGTCGGAGGTCCGGATACGGCCGGTCAGCGGGTCTACCGCCAGGCCGAGCAGACCATTACCGGCGTCGGCCAAATATACCGTGGCGGGATTGATGCGGCCGTTCGGAAAAAACGACAGCTCGGCCCGCCCATAGGTCCATTTGGCTGGGCCCACGGAGATTTCCGTGAATCGAATCGATTCGGGGAGTGAGAGCGGTGTTGCCCAGGTGGCATCGAGTGGACGCTTTTCTTCCCGGCCGTCCACCACCATGGCCCAGTAGGTTCCCCGGTCAATATCCAGATAGAGTTTCACCGGTTTCTGGATCGCGGCCGCCATGCCTTGAAGCGAACGAATCGTGCCGATGAACTTCCGTCCCGTTGAACTCAAGTCTTCTCCGATCACGATTCGTGGGATGACCAGGGCCAGGACTGTGCCCAAGAGAAACAGGACGATCAGTATCTCCAACAACGTAAAGCCTGCCGAAGACGGTGAGGAGTGAAACGAGGGCGGAGGACTGAGGACTGAGGACCGACAATCCGGCTCTCGGATCGATGATTCGTGATGCATGATGAGTCTTTGCTATTCTTTGTCCAAATTCCAATTCGCGATGTCGGCGTTGATGCCTTCGCCGCCGACTTCACCGTCGGTTCCGAGAGACAGGACCTCGTATTCCCCTTTCTGGCTTGGACTCAGATATTTGTAGGGATTGCCCCAGGGATCTTCCGGGAGTTTCGGTAAGTACCCGCCGACTTTCCATTTCTTGGGAACCACGCCGACGGTGGGTTTTTCCATCAGGGCCTTCAGTCCCTGTTCGGTCGAAGGGTACACGCCGTTATCCAGTTTATAGAGTTGCAGCGCACCCTCGATATTGCGAATCTGCACCTTGGCCGCGGTGCGCTTGGCGTCGTCGGTGCGGCCCATGATGCGAGGGGCCACCAACGCAATGAGAATGGCCAGAATGGCCACCACCACCATGATCTCGATAAAGGTAAAGCCGCGATCGTCGCAGCGGTTCCTATGCTCTCGTTCGTTCATCGAATGCCTCCCTCGTTCTCTTGCGTATCACCCATCACGCATCATAGGGCACATGCGTTACCGTACCAATTGTCCCATTTCAAAGATCGGGAGCATAATGGCGATCAAGATAAAGAACACAATGGCGGCCATGACCAGGATGATAATCTGTTCCAGGGACACCATCAATCTGGTCATGACTCTGTCGACTTCCCCGTCATAGATCTGGCTTACGCGGCGCAGCATCTCTTCCATCTCACCGCTGCGTTCGCCGACGGCGATCATGTGGGTGACCAGCGCTGGAAATTCGCCGCTCCGTTTCAGCGGGTCGGCGATCGTCTCGCCCTCGCGGATATTTTGCCGCGCGCCTTCCACCGTCTCTTCGAGTACCCGATTGTTCATGACCCGCTTGGACACATCCAGCGCGTCCAGGAGTTGGACGCCGCTGGCCAGCATGGTCGCCAGCGTACTGGTTAATCGGGAGATCGACACCATGCGCGCGACGTCGCCGATCAACGGCAACCGCAAGATCAGGCGATCAGCCGCCATGCGCCCCCGGTCGGTTCGGAGGGACCGCCGGATCAGCAGAAGTCCTGCGATGAGGGCGCCCGCCAGGAGGATCCAATACTCCATGAAAAAGTTGCTGATCGACATCAGGATGACGGTCGGCAAGGGGAGGGTGTGTTTCATGCTCACGAAGACGGTTGTGATTCTGGGGACGGCGAACGTCATTAAGACCACCACAATGATGGCCGCGATCGTCAGCATGATGGCTGGATAGAGGAGCGCATTTTTTACTTTGGTCTTGAGGGCCAACTGTTTCTCCAAAAACTCCGCGAGGCGAAAGAGAATCTGATCCAGCGCGCCGCTGGCCTCGCCGGCTCGGACCATATGGACATAAATGGGGGAGAAATCCTTCCCATGCAGTTCCAATACGGCACTCAGGGCTTTCCCGCCACGAATCTGCTCCCGGATGTCGGCGAACAGCGCCTTGATCGGTTTCTTCTCCGCTTGGTCGACCAGGACACCCAAGGCGTCCACCAGTGGAAGTCCGGCCACCAGCAGGGTGGCAAATTGCCGGGTCATCAACGCGAGATCATGAGGGGAGAGCGAGGGGAACCGGCCGGGCCGATAGGCCGCGGTTGTTCGGCCGTCGTCCTGCGGCCGCGCCGTCCCGCTGTGCTCGACGACATCGGTCGGAAATACGCCGTCTTTCCTGAGCTTCAGGCGCGCGACCTTGGCATTTTCCGCGTCGATGATACCGGCCGCGGAACCGCCGTCGTTTCGATACCCACGGTACTGATAGACGGGCATGGCTAGACTTCGATCTCCTGCTGGGTGATGCGCATCACCTCTTCCAGCGTGGTATGACCTTGCAGGACGCGTTCGGCGCCTTCTTGCTTGAGTGTCACCATCCCTTTTGCAACGGCCGCTTGCTTAATGGCCGTCGAATCCGCTTTCCCGCCAATCAACCGACGGATGTCGTCATCGAACACCATCAACTCAAAAATGCCGGTGCGTCCTCGATAACCGGTTTGCGAACAGGCCGCGCAGCCGGCTCCCCGGTACAGCAGGGTGCCGGACTTCGGCGGGAGGTCCAGGCGGCTCAATTCTTCCGCGCTCGGCTGGTAGGAGCGTTTGCAGTCCGGACAGATTTTCCGGAGCAGCCGCTGCGCCAGCACGGCGACCACCGACGACGCGACGAGAAAAGGTTCGATTCCCATATCGATCAATCGGGTGGCGGCGCTGGCGGCGTCGTTGGTGTGCAGCGTGGAAAAGACCAGGTGTCCGGTCAAGGATGCATGGATGGCGATTTCCGCCGTTTCCCGGTCGCGGATTTCGCCGATCATGATGACGTCGGGATCTTGCCGGAGAATGGACCGCAAGCCTGTGGCGAACGTCAAGTTGATCTTGGGATTGACCTGCATCTGGCCGACGCCGAGCAGCTGATACTCGACCGGGTCTTCGACCGTGATGATGTTCTTGTCCGGGGCGTTGATGTGGCTCAAGGCGGCGTACAACGTCGTCGTCTTGCCGCTGCCGGTCGGGCCTGTGACGAGAATAATGCCGTGGGCGAGCTGGATCAGCTGGTGAATGGCGGAGAGCCGCTCAGTCGAGAAACCCATTTCCGACAGATTCAGGAGCCGGTTCTCTTTTTCCAGCAGGCGAAGCACCACCCGCTCGCCGTGGGACGTGGGCAGGACGGAGACGCGAAGATCGACGTCTTTCCCGGCGGTCCGAATCGCGAACCGGCCGTCCTGCGGAAGCCGTTTTTCCGCGATGTTCAACCCGGCCATGATCTTAATGCGCGCGATGATGCTGGCCTGCAACCGCTTGGGAGGAGTCAAGACCGGATACAGGACCCCGTCGATCCGGTAGCGCACGACCAGTCCGCGCTCGAACGACTCGAAATGAATGTCGCTGGCGCGCTGCCGAACGGCCTGGAACATGACCGAATTCACCAATCGGATGATCGGGGCTTCGTCGGTCGCGTCCAGCAGGTCCTGCGGTTCGTCGAGTTCATGGGCCAGCTGATCGAGGCTCTCGCTTGCGGCGATATCCTCCATCACTTCTTCGGCGCCTGCGGGGCTGGCGACTTCATCATAGATATGGTTGAGGCGGGCGAGCAGAGAGACGCCGGTTGTCAGTACCGGTTTGACGGGTGTGCCGAGCAGCAGCCGCAGGTCGTCGAGGGCGACGGTCTCCAGCGGATCGGTCGAAGCGACGAGAATGGCTCCGCCCTCATGCCGGAGCGGGAGGACGCGGTACCGGCGGCAAAACGCGATGGGGACTTTCTTGATCAGGTCGTGGTCAATGGCAGCGGTGTCCAGTTGCGGCATCCAGGGCAGCCCAAATTGGATCGCCAGGCCCTCCAACAGCTCTTCTTCGCGAAGGGCGCGCAAGTGCAGGAGCGCCTCGCCCAGCCGGACGCCTTTATCCCGCTGATAGGCGAGCGCTTCTTCGAGCTTGGCATTGGACAAATTAAAGATGTCCCCCAGGATACGCCCTAGTAAGGGCTTCCCGTAGTTGGATTCCATGCGGTCAGGTTCAGAAAATTCTGCCACGTGATACCGGCTCCGATTCTAGTGTGACGACTCACCCCAGCCGGCGCTGCCAGCTTCGCGGGCGGCGCAGAAGGCAGCGCAACTGCGTGATAACCTACTCTTCTCTTAAAGAACCTGGCAAGGATGAGCGCGATATTCGCTCTCGGAATTGGGCGGTTCAGCGGAGTTCGTAGGTGATGGTCGAGCGCTGGTCGTTGCGGACGATGTCCAGCTTGACGACCTGTTCGTTCTTCAACTGCTGGAGCAAATTGAGGACGGTGCCGGGATCACGAATGTCGACGCCGTTCACACGCTGCAGCACGTCTCCGGTTTGCACGCCGATCTTCTCGTAAAAACTGGCCGGCGCCATATAGTCGATGCGAAATCCATTGAGCGTCCCGTTGACCATATTCGGCACCGCTCTGGCTTGGGTCAGCAGTTTCGGCAAATCGTTCATGGCCAGCTCGACTTCCCGCCGATCGATGACCTTGCGAATAGGGGTGCCGGACGCTGCCGGGCCGGATATGGACGGAGGGGAAGAGGCGGCGGTACTGCCGGCCACCGCTTGTTTCTCTCCCGACTCTAACTCCAGCCATTCTTCCAGGTGTCCTTGTCGAACAGCCATTCCATTGTGCCGAATATCGGAGACTTCCCCCAAGTCTTGAATGTCATCGTGAAGGCGATACAGGACTTGTCTTTTGGAGGCCAGTTCTTCCACGATCGCGAAGAAGCCCTGCCGGTCGCCCATCACGACCCCGATCAGCCGAATTTTCAAGGCCGCGCCGAGCGAGGCGCGGGCCACGGGTGCACCGGGGTCCTCGTGTGTTGAACTTTGAGAAACCGCAGGCAGCGCGAATAGGCCACTGGCACGGATGTCTTCCATGTACTGAGTCGGCGAATAAGCGACCGGGCGGGCGGAGTTATGATTGCCCGATCCGGCTGGCGGATTCGGCACAATGTAGAGTGCATCCGCGACGAAAGCGTTGATCGAGTGGGCGACAAGCAGGCCACCCACGACGATGCAGAGAAATATCCCGATGTGTCTGAACGGCTGATTGGTCGGCTGTGCCAAGGGATCTGCTCCGATTCGGGCGTGCTGTCATAGTACTCGGTCATGCTGCCGGTATGCAAACAATGGGGGGCCGAGACGGTTACATCACTGAGACAATCCGCTCGTCTAGACATGCTCCTCCGTACCTGTTCCAAAATGGCCACATCGGTGCAAGATTCAGCTGCTTCATCAATCGATCAATCTGTCTTACTATTCTCTTCTTGTTGTCTCTCGGCGTCGACAGCCTATAATGCCTTCATATATTGGGATTTTATAGAGGGTAACCATGACGGTGGTCTAGGTATACTACCGTGTATAGGCACGATTGCTGCTTTACATGACCTCGATAGAATTTGGAGAGACTGGGATGTTGATCGAGCGATCAGATGATGCAACTGACGCTGGGGTGTCGCCCGCAGAGCGGTATGAGCGTGGCCTAGCGCTGAAAAAGGCGGGTCAGCATAAGGCGGCCATCGCTCAGCTTGAGATGGCGGTTGCTGACCCCACTCTTGCTCTCAAGGCCTATGCCCAGATCGGGCTTTGCTCCAAGATGATCGGCCGGTTAGAAGACGCTGTCGCGGCGTTTCGACACGCACTCTCGGCACCTGGCGGGTCTCCGAAGGAAACTGTTCAGATTCTCTATGTCTTGGGGCGCACGCTCGAGTCCTTGGGACGGGTGGGAGAGACCCTGGAAGCCTATCGCTGGATCCGGCGAGAGGAGCCGGATTACCGGGACGTGGTGGATCGCATTGAGCGATTGAGCGCCCGCCGGCCGGCCACCACGGGGAAGAAACGCTCTCAGGAAGCACTGCAAGGGACCGGCAACTTCCTCAGGTCTTGGAATGATCTGTTCGGGATGTCGAAGTAATCCCGCCGGCGGATCCCGACTACTCCTTTACTACGAAATGCACGCTTCGGTTTTTCTGCATGCAGTCGGCGCCGTGCTCGAAACAGAGCGGGCGGTCTTTGCCGTAGCTTGTCGTCTTGATGTCGAGGGACAGGCCAAGTTGTTGGAGGTAGCGCTTCACGTTTTTCGCGCGGCGCTCGCCCAGGACGAGGTTGTAGGCCGAGGTTCCGACTTCATCCCCACGGCCTTCCAGCAGCACGTGGGCGGTACCCAGCTCCTTCAGCCGCTTGGCATTGGCCTCTACGATGACGAGGGCGTCGGCACGCAGATTGTCTCGATCGAAGTCGAACAGCGCATCCATCAACAATCCCGCGGACAATCCCGAGGCATTTCTGGAGGACAGTTCGGACTGCATCTCCGGACTGGTTCGTGACCCGGACGACGCGCGGTTCTGGTCGGCCTCCTTAATCGTTTGCTCGCCGATTCGTTCTGCTTGCGTCCGTTCAGTTCCTGTTCCAGATCCGGATTGAGTGGCACAGCTTTGTGTCAGCAAAGTGGCCAAGGCCAGTGCCCCAAACATTCCCACGTTTCTCACCTGGTGCATACGTCCTCCTCTGTGGCATCCAGTACGATGGCGCATCAATGGTCACACGGTTGCGGTTTGTACCTGTTGATATACGGCGCTCGCTTGTGTGGGCGCTCCCCATTTGAGCACGGCTAAGGCATCATCGACATACTGTGGCGTCCGCATGCCGTTGAGCACGCAGGTGACACCCGGTGTGCCGGCAAGGATCCAAAGCGATTTTCTCGAGAGCGTTTCGGCCCGGCGAGCTTCCGGCAAAAGCGGATCGATCGTGCGGGCGATTGCGGCGGTGCGTGCACGGCTTCGTTCGGTCGCTTCACGGCGTAGCCCCCGCAACAGGGCGAGCAGTTCCGGGATGTACCGGTCCCGCCAAGTCTCCCAACGTTCCGACAGAGCGCCAGTCAGCTGGTGGGACAGTGTCTGAAGTACCTGGTTGATTCGTGGCGCGATCATTTGGTGTTCGATATGTTCCCAGTGTTCCAGACCATGGAGTTGCGGGCGCAGGGTGCGCAATTCCCGTGACCAGTTGAAGAATTCGCCTGGCGCCAGACCCTGCCCGTCGTAGTGAACGCTTGGCGCGATTGCGTCACGGTATTCTTGCTCGATTGCGCCGACAGCGTCAAGCTGGCGCGCGATGTCGACGGGGGCGTCTTCCAGCGGCAGATCCGCCAAGCGCAACATGCCGCTTCGCGGAGAGGGCATCGCGTTCAACGGTCGATTCACCAATACGGCGACGTCGGCTTGTTGCGCATAGTCCAAGACGGTCTGCCGATCGGAGGCGCCCGTATTGGCGGTCATCGCGGCTCCTGACTCGAACAAATTCATGGGCAGTTGCACGACGCGGAAGTGATGGGTTCCCGTGCCGGCCGAATGGGCCGCGGCTTGCGCCGCCTCGATCATGCGTGAAAGCGAGGTCGCGTCGGGATTATCGGCCGGCGCCGTGACGGTATTGGAGGAGACCCCGTAATACTGTAACCGTCCCGCCGCTACTTGCGACTCAAAATAGGCAAAGGCCTGTTTGAGCCGGCGGTAGAACTGTGTGCGCAGTTCTACGAGGTCGCTCCCGCCTCGGTGCGCGGCTTCAGAGAGGAAATATTCCGGATTGTGCAAGAGACACACGTCCAGCGTGGCTAGGCCCAGGCGGTCTAGCGATAGGGTCAATTGGTCCGCCAAGAATTCCGGGTGGATGCAATGCCAAATGCCGTCTCCATATTTGACCATCTCAGGATAAGGCGCGCCGGACTTTTCTCTGGCTTTAGCCTGCTTGAGATTTTGCCCCTGCACATAGCCGATCTTGGAGACAACCACGACTTCTTCACGCCGGATGTCGCCGGCTGTGACGAGTTCCGCCAACACGGATCCGACGAGGCGTTCGCTGTCACCGTCCACATAATTGGTCGAGGTATCGATGACATTGCAGGAGGTGCGCAAGGCCTTCGTGAGCGCCTCGCGGTGCTCTGGCTCTTGTGCGGTCACGCGATAGGTGCCGAATCCCAGGCGCGTCACGGTGAGTCCGGTTGTGGCCAGCGCCGTAAATCCTCCGGCGAGCGCGGCATCGCCGGCCTGTCCGATCGTACGTGCCGCATAGGCGGCCGTTCCCTGTACAGTTGCCCGGCCGGGCAGCTGCGAGCCATGCAGCATCTTGGGTTCATGGCCGCGACGATCCGAACCGGCACTCTGGGTGCGAAGAGCGTCCGCGACTGAGCGGGGATCGGTGACCGGCTGCTGGCACGAAAAGTTTCGGCAAATGTAGAGCGCAGGGTTGCCGCCGACCGGCTGTTTATCCGCCAACAGCGGCAGCGCTGACGGAGTGCTCGGATGGCCGGTTGCCACGATTCGGTTCGGCAGATATTGCTCCGCAACGGCATGGCGAAGCGCGCGGAGTGCGGCTGCCTCGCCGACGAACGCCAATTCAACCGGTCCTTCCGTCAGAAAATCAGTGAGAGCTAAGCTCTTGGCGAAGGCCCGCGGGTAGCGGGCGATCTGGCGTCCATAAGCCCGCACGGCGCCGATGGCTGCGTCACGCCAGTCCTGCCGGTCGAAGTGAAACGAGAGTCTGGCCAGAGCCGATGCGGCCACGGCATTGGCGCTGGGAACAGCGCCATCGGTGCCTTCTCGGGCTCGAAGAATCAATGACTCGTGACGTTCGGCCGTGGTGAAGAAGCCACCCTGCTCGCGATCGAGGAAATCCGTCATAAGAAAGCCGGCGAGTTGCTCTGCCGCCCGGAGGTATCGTTCATCCGAGCCTGCTTCGTAGACATCTAACAGCCCTTCCGCCAAGTACGCATAGTCTTCGAGATAGGCGTTGAGATGGGCGCGGCCGGCTCGCGACGTGCGCAGCAACCGGCCATCCGGCCGGGTATGGACCGTGAGCAAGAAATCCGCCGTCCGCTGAGCCTGACTCAGGTAGCGGTCTTCTCCAAAGACTCTAGCCGCTTCCGCCATGGCCGAGAGCATCATCCCATTCCAGGACGTGATCACCTTGTCGTCCAGGCCGGGCGGGATACGTTCCTGCCTGGCTCGATAGAGGATCGGCTTCGCACGCGCGGCCGACTCCAGCAATTCATCGGCTGTCAGATCGAGCCGTCGGGCCACGTCCTCGATGGGCTGCAGGCGATTTGGGATGTTGGTGTGCTCCCAGTTGCCCGTCTCGGTGATGTCATACAGTTCGCAGAATCGCCGGGCTTCCTCGTCGTTCTTCAACGCTGCCCGCACATCGGCGGGCGTCCAGACGAAGAATTTTCCTTCGACCCCTTCCGAGTCCGCGTCCGTGGCCGAGTAAAACCCGCCTTCCGCTCCCGTCATTTCCCGGATGACATACTCGAGGACTTCACCTGCAACGTGCCGGTAGAGCGGTTTCTTCGTGACCTGATAGGCTTCGACATAGACGCGGGCCAGCAGCGCATTGTCATAGAGCATTTTCTCAAAATGCGGCACGAGCCAGCGCGCATCGGTGGAGTAGCGGGCGAAGCCTCCGCCGATATGATCGTAGATGCCGCCGGCTGCCATCATGTCGAGCGTCTTCGTGACCATCGTGAGCGTCTGGGCATCGCCTGACCGCCGGTAGCAACGAAGCAACAGCGACAACCCCGCCGCCGGTGGAAACTTGGGGGCCGTGCCGAATCCGCCGTGAGTCTTGTCAAAATCGTCCTTGAATTGGACCACGGCTTCATCAAGGGCCGTGTCGCTCACGGACATCGGGGAGGCGATACGGCCCGCACCCTTCAGCTGCTTCGTCATGTCCTGCGCTTGCGCCTGAATGCCTGCCCGGTTGTTCTTCCACACATCGGAGATCTTCTTCAATAACGAACCGAATCCTGGCCGCCCCCACCGGTCTTCGGGAGGGAAATAGGTGCCGGCGAAGAAGGGCTCTTGATCTGGAGTCAAGAATACGGTCATCGGCCAGCCGCCTTGGCCGTGATTCATGGCCACCGTAGCCTGCATGTAGATTTCGTCCAAGTCCGGCCGTTCTTCCCGATCGACCTTGATGCAGACGAACTCGCGGTTCATGATCTCGGCGATCGCCTCCTGTTCGAACGACTCGCGCTCCATGACATGGCACCAGTGGCAGGAGGAATAGCCGATCGAGAGCAGGATTGGGCGGTTCTTTTCTTTGGCGGTGCGCAGGGCCTCCGGCCCCCAGGGGTACCAGTCGACGGGGTTATAGGCATGCTGCAGCAGGTACGGACTGGTTTCGTGAATGAGGCGATTGGGAGCGTTGGCGTGTGACGGTGATGACATGGGGGGCCACCCTAGCATCGAGGCCGGAACAGGTCAATTGTCTCCATCTCCATATATGGTAGGCTTGGCACAGGAGGCGCAATGGCTGAGATCGGTCCCTATTCCAACTATCGCCTGACCGTTCGAGTGGAATTGGCGAACAAGCCCGGCGTCTTCGCCCGTGTGGCGGCGCTGTTGGCGGAGGAACAGGCCAATCTGGGCGCCGTCGATATCGTGTCTGCGACGAAGACCCGCATGGTCCGCGACGTGACGTTCGACGCTCAGAACGAAGCGCACGGTGAAAAAGTGCTTGAGCGATTGTCGGCCTTGCCCGATGTCACCGTGATCTCGGCCTCCGATCGTATTTTCCTGCTGCATCTCGGTGGCAAGATTCGTGTGGAGGGAAAGATTCCGATCAGCACCAGGAACGTCCTCTCGATGGTCTACACACCCGGCGTCGGCCGTGTTGCCCGCGCGATTGCCAAGGAGAAGTCCAAAGCGTATGCCTTTACGAGCAAGGGCAACAGCGTGGCGATCGTCACGGATGGGTCCGCAGTGTTGGGGCTTGGAAATCTCGGCCCCGAAGCGGCTCTGCCTGTGATGGAGGGGAAAGCGATGCTCTTCAAGGAGCTGGCCGGCATCGATGCCTGGCCGTTGTGTCTCAATACACAGGATCCTGATGAGATCGTGCGGATTGTGGAGGGGGTTGCGCCTGGCTTCGGCGGCATCAACTTGGAAGATATCGCTGCGCCCCGTTGCTTCGAGATTGAGCGCAGGCTGAAACAGTCGCTCGACATTCCCGTCATGCACGATGATCAACACGGAACGGCGGTCGTGATTTTGGCTGCTCTCACCAACGCGCTGCGAGTGGTCGGAAAACGGCTGGAGGATGTGCGTGTCGTCGTCAACGGACTTGGCGCGGCGGGGACGGCCTGCGCCAGGATGCTCCTGGCCGCCGGTCTTTCGCATCTCGTGGGGTGTGATAAGGAAGGCATCATCTTGTCCGGCGACGCGGCGCAGTTACACGCCTGCCGGACGGACTTGGCCGCCTGCCTTACCCGTGACCGGCCACAAGGGACACTGCGTGACGCGCTGCACGGCGCCGATGTATTGATCGGTTTGTCGGTCGGCAATATCCTGACGGCTGACGATCTGGACGCGATGGCGCCGGATCGCATTGTCTTCGCCATGGCGAATCCGGATCCGGAGGTGCCGCGGGAACTTGCCCTGTCACATTGCCGGATTTTGGCCACCGGACGGTCTGACTATCCCAATCAGATCAACAATGCCCTGGCATTTCCCGGTCTTTTCCGTGGGGCGCTCGACGTGCAAGCGCGTGAGATCAACGAAGCCATGAAGCTGGCGGCGGCCCAGGCCATCGCCCACACCATCCCAGACAGTGCGGTGAGTGAAGACTACATCGTCCCCAGCCTGTTCGATAAGACAGTCGTGCCCAACGTCGCGCTCGCTGTGGCTGCCGCCGCACGGGACACCGGCGTGGCGCGAAGACGAGTCCCCTTGAGCGACGGCCCGTTCTCAGAGTGATGCCAGCCGCCGGCGACAGAGTTCCGAATCCGTAGCGGCGTCTTGTCGCATGCCCTTCTGGCAGGAAATCGTACTATGCTAGAATGCTCTCCCTTAGAAACGAGATGGGCCATGCCGTTTTCGACCAGCAAGTTCATCAAATTCCGGCAGGGAATGCAGAAGCGCATTGGAGCGTTGCGTGATCGCACAGAAGAGAGCTTGGACGTGGCGGTCGATACGATGATGGAAGAACGGGTCGATGGATTTTTCCGGGTCGAGCAGGGGCTTGAGGAGATCATCCGGTCGCTGATCGAGATTGAAGAGGAACTGGAGGCAATTCGTGATCTGTCCGGCGCGATGCGTCTTGAATCTCGGCTGGAATTCGTCGAGGACCGTTGGGACGAATTCGACAGTGAAATCCGGGAGCGGCCGCGCCGTCGCCGCAGAAAGATCAATCTCGCCGATATGCTGAAAGCCGCGAGTGGTGGAAGCGGCGCACTGTCGGAGAATCCGAACGGCGTCAATAATGCGCTGGATGCCTACGCCGTCATGGGCGTGGAGTTCGGCAGCTCCCTGGCCGACGTGACCGCCGCCTTTCGGATCAAGGCCAAACAATTGCACCCTGATGCCAACAATGGCGACCGCAGTTCCGAGCCGGAACTGCGCCGCATGTTGGAGGCCTATCAGTTTCTGAAGGAATACTTGAGCCTCAGTAATACCGATCCACTGAGGCCGCCGGACCGGCCCTACAGCCCAGCGGAGTAACCTTGCCGTGACGATACGACCGCACTACATTACCAGCCGCCAGGCCCTGAATGAATTCTGCGCGGAATTAAAAGATAGCCCGCGGCTCGCACTTGATACTGAGTTTGTCGGCGAAGACAGTTTCGTGCCGAAGTTGGAACTGATCCAGGTCGCCACGGACTCGACCGCCGCCGTCATTGATTTCCCCGCCGTGTTGGATGGGGGGGCACTGGAGCCGTTGTGGGACATTGTGTGCAATCCGGCGGTGCAGAAAATCGTGCATGCGGGGCGGCAGGATCTCGATCTCTTCGCGGTCCATGCCGGTCAAATTCCTAAACCGTTTTTCGATACACAGATTGCCGCCGCCATGGTCGGCTACGGGCCGCAGGTCGCCTATGCCAGCTTGGTTCAACGGGTCCATGGAAAGCGGTTGGATAAGGCGCATACCTTCACGAATTGGAGTGCCCGGCCGCTCTCGCAGGACCAATTGTCGTATGCGCTTGAGGATGTGACCTTTCTCCTCGCGATCCATGACCATCTTCACGCGCGCCTCTCCGACTTCGGTCGGCTTGAGTGGATCGGTGAAGAGTTTGCCCGTTTGGAAGATGCCGTCGGCGAAACACGCGGAGAGCCGCAGGAGCGATATCAGCGAGTGCGCGGGTGGGATCAGCTCAGACCAAAGTCGCTGGCCGTCCTTCGGGAACTGGCTGCCTGGCGTGAAGGAGAAGCCAAACGCCGGAACGTTCCTCGCGGCCGGGTGATGCGGGACGAGGTGCTCCTTCAATTGGCCCGGCAGCCCCCGCGCAGCGTGCAGGAACTCCGTTCCGTCCGGGGCGTGCACGGATCGGAGGCCGATCGTCACGGCGAGGCGCTCGTGGGCGTGATTCATCATGCGCTCGCACTCTCGCCGTCGGCTTGGCCGTCGGTTCCGAAAGAACGGAAGCCCGAGCCGGAGTTCACCGGTCTGGTCGAATTGCTGCAGGCGGTGCTGAAGGCGCGTGCCTTTGAGCAAGATATTGCTCCGACCTTGTTGGCTACGACAGCGGATCTGCAGTCGTTGGTCGATGCCAAGGCAGGCCGAGCATCCCTGGATCTTCCGCTTCTGAAAGGCTGGCGACGGGCCTTGGTGGGCCAGCTGCTGCTGGACGTACTCGATGGGAAACTCGCCGTGTCGGTCGATCCCAAGACCGGGGCCATTGCCTGCGTGCTTCCCTCAGCCTCCTGATCCTTTACGACCGTTTCAATCTCGTGGCTGTCCAAAAGGGGACGGACGCGAGGGACATTCTTTGTCATCCCGCGAAGAAGTACCTAATCAATTGACAATGTGTGACTTTCCCCTCGGTGACTCGTTGAGGATCCCGTGATGATTGGTATGGTTCTCGCTTTTGCCAACCTGGAATCTCATGATGGGGTAGGCATCGGTTCTCTATGGCTTCACTCAGAAAATCGCTGTGGGACTTTCTGGTTCCTGGGGGTCTTATTGTGCTTGCTGCCTTAGGATTGTTGCGCCCTCAGGGGTTACCGCCGTGGGTGCAGGGGCCGGTCCATACCTTTCCCTTCGTGGTGCTGGCTTTTGGATTGTTTTTCGGCTGGTATCTCTCCAGCAGCCGGTTGATTCTTTCATTGATCGTCTTGAGCGGAGCCGACCGCGGCCTAGCCCTCCTTCCACCGGCGGATCAGGGTGTTGAATCGGCTCATCATGTGATGTTTTCCGCCCTCGCCCTGCTGTTGCCATTGAATCTCATGGCGCTTTCCATCATGAAAGAAGAGGCCATGTCATCCTGGCGCGGGGCCCTGTGGTTGCCGTTGGTTTTGATCCAGCCAGTTTTGGTGTTGTGGTCGGCTCAGCCGGGTCAGGCCTGGATCGCCCACTCGTTGCAACAGCCGCTCTTGCCGGGCTTGAGCACCAGCTGGACGGCGCTTCCCCAACTGGCGCTTTTGGCATTCGCGGGAGCCGTCCTCCTGATCGGCATTCGATTTGCCCTGAATAGGAATCCGTTCGATAGTGCCATCTTCTGGTCAGTGATCGCCTCGTTCGTCGCCGTTCAAGGATTTCACCATGGCTGGATCCCAACCAATTTCTTTTCGGCGGCAGGACTTACTCTCTTTGTGGCACTGCTGCTGGCCTCTCATCAAGAAACCTACCGGGACGAGTTGACGGGCATTCCAGGGAAGTTAGCCTATGATCAAACGGTCGCCGGGCTTGGGAGTAAATATGTCTTGGCCGTCGTCGGTATCGACCAGCTCAAACAATACGGAAATCGGCACGGTAAATCAGTCAGCGAGCAGATGCTGCGGCTGATCGCGCCGAAGATCATGGCCTCGGCTGGTGGAGGAAAGGTTCATCGGCTGGCCGGTGAAGAATTCACCGTGCTGTTTCCACGGAAATCAACGACGGCGACGTTGGTGGATCTGGAAGCGATGCGCAAAGCTGTGGAGGAAGCCGAGTTCTATTTGCGGGGACGCCATAGGGTGTGGGAGAGGGGAGCCACGGCCAGGACGAAGGCTCGTGATGTTGCCTTATCAGCGACCGTGAGCATCGGTGTCGCAGAATCGGGAGATGCCCGGCCGGCGCTTGCGTTGGTCACGAAAGCCGCGTACCGGGCGCTTTATGAAGCAAAGGGGGAGGGAGGAAATCGTGTCAAACGTGGCATCGTGTCAGCTGATGTCCCCAAGGCCTCGCCTGACCCTACCGGACGGATCGTGACATACAGCGAGTTTGAGTCGTGATCATGTCATCACAGCAATTTCCTGATCGACTCCGCCGGCCTGGCCAGCATTGCCTGCTCACCTTTTTCAACGAGCGGCCGTTGAATCAAATCCGGATGCGTGACCATCAATTCAATGAGTTCATCATCGGACAGCGTTTTTTTCGACAGGCCTAGTTCCTTATAGATATCTTCCTTCGTCCGCAACACGTCTTTCGGCGCCAACCCGGCCTTCTTCAAAAGGCTCTTGAGCTGCCCTTTTGTGAAGGTGCGTTCATAATAATTGATCGCGGTAAACGGCTTGCCGCTCTCCTTCAAGAGTTGCACCGCCTCGCGGCAGGTACTGCACGTTGGCTTTTGATAGATGGTAATGTCGGCCATGATGTTTCCTTTCATGAAGAAGGCTGTCTTGACGAGATTTTCCACGTCGTGATAGATCGAAGCGGGCTTGTACTGCAAATTGCATGAGGATTGAACGATGCCGTGGGCTGGAACCAGTTCATCAGGTGACTACGCCTGCGCCACCGCCTGCCAGTATACTTTGAAAGACCTCCGCACCAAACGCAAGGGCCAGCCGGTCTTCGTTCTTGGCCACCTGCTCCACCGAAAAGGACACGAGGCTGTGTTCGAAGTGTTCAACGACCGAATCGCCCTCGTCAAGTTCGAGGACGGCGGGACCGCCGGCTACGATCCGGTCGAGCTCCTGCTCCCCACCGAGATCGACGACAAGGGCGTGGCCTACTTTGAAATCCGCCCCTGCGGCGACTGCGAGATCCTGTTTCCATTGACGCAGGAAGAAGCCGATGCTGAGCAAGAGCCGACGCGTTGTCCGGAGTGCCGTCGCTAGTCCGCAAACGGAGCGATCTCCAGCGCCTTTTTCAATAAGCAATCCCCGGCATATCCTTGCAACACCATCGGCAGCATGGCGCCTTCAATCACCCGCACGGAGGAGACGCGAAACCCCTCCTGGACTTTCCGTCCCTCCAGCTTCATCGCGTGACAAATCTCCAGTTTCTTCCAGATCAAATTGGACAGGATGTGATCGGGGGCCAGCAGTTTCAGATCCGACACCGTCCCCTCAATCGCGACCTTTGCCACGATGCGCATTCTGTCTTTGGGCGGCTCGCTGACCACGGCGAAGGCCACCACGTCCTCTTCCGCGAGGGAGGGACGTGTCCCAGTCACCGGCAGAATCGATGCCAGGAGGCAGCCTATGGCGATGATTGCCCGCATGAGGCACTGCGTAGGGGCGAAAATGTTTACCGAAGCATTCAGCCTGCGTCTCATCACCGCAGACGCAGTATGCCAAGCGCACAGACTCATTTCAAGGACAGTACGCGATTTGCACTCGTTCGTGGTAGGGTAATCAATACACGTCCAACTTACCCTCAAGCGTCCGTGAGGTGTGACGATGCCCCATGATTTTATGCCAGGACTTGCCGGTGTTCCCGCCGCGACATCTTCGATCAGCGACGTCGATGGACATCGAGGGGTGTTGGAGTACCGCGGCATCAGGGTCGAGGAACTCTGCGCGAAGTCTTCCTATCTCGAAACAGCTTACCTGTTGCTTTTCGGGCGGCTTCCGACATCGGCGGAGTTCCAGCGATGGACTGCTGACGTGACCCGTCGGCGGCGCATCAAATTTCGCATCGTCGATTTGCTCAAATGTCTGCCTGAACAGGGCCATCCGATGGATGCCTTGCAGGCGGCGGTGGCGGCGTTGGGCATGTTTTATCCGGGCCGCGAGGTGGAAGATGCCGAAAACAACTATTGGTCGGCGGTGCGTCTCGTTGCCAAATTGCCCACGATCGTCGCGGCCTGGGCACGCATCCGCCATGGAGACGACTATCTCCCGCCTCGCGACGACCTCGGATTCTCAGAAAATTTTCTCTACATGCTGACGGAGTCGGTTCCGCTGCCGCTCTGGAGCGAGGTGTTCGACGACTGTATGATTCTGCACGCCGAACATACGATGAATGCCTCAACCTTCGCCGGGCTGGTCACCGCGTCGACATTGGCCGATCCCTATACGGTTGTGGCTTCGTCGATCGGGGCGCTGAAAGGGCCGTTGCACGGAGGCGCCAACGAAGAAGTCGTTCAGATGCTGAAAGAGATCGGTTCACCGGACCGGGCCAAGGTGTATGTGGAAGACAAGCTGCGCGCGAAACAGCGGCTGATGGGGTTTGGCCACCGCGTATACAAAGTGAAAGACCCGCGCGCGACGGTGCTGCAGGGGCTGTGTCAGCGCCTCTTCGCCGAGTGCGGCAGTTCTCCATTTTACGACACGGCAGTACAGGTCGAACAGGCGGCGAGCGGTCTGCTCAGCGGGAAAGGGATTTATCCCAATGTCGATTTCTATTCGGGCATCATCTACGACAAGATGGGTATCGGTCCGGATCTCTTTACGCCGATCTTTGCCATGGCGCGGGTGTCCGGCTGGCTCGCTCACTGGCTGGAGCAGTTAAGGGAAAACAAACTCTTCCGTCCCGGTCAAATCTACTCCGGCGAACACAACCGGCCCTATGTGCCGATCGATCAGCGTGAAGCGGTTTAAAGGCTGCAGCCTCCCTCTTGACTCATCAAGCGATGGGTTTATCTCTCCTTCAACAGATGCCGCGGCGCCGGGGCGAGAGAGAATGGCGTGAAACAATATGAGCAAGAGGGAGGTCTGCTATGACACTGGTACGTTGGGATCCGTTTCGTGAGCTGGAAGATATGTCAGAGCGGTTGAATCGTGTGTTTGCCCGTCCTGCCTCGCGCACGTCAGGGGGGAAGGAACAACTCACGGTTGCCGACTGGGTTCCGACCGTCGATATCAGCGAAACCGACGGCGAATATCTCATCAAGGCAGAGTTGCCGGAAGTGAAGAAGGACGATGTGAAGGTAACGGTGGAAGATGGCGTGCTCACGCTCCAAGGCGAACGCCGTCAGGAGAAAGAAGAGAAGGGTAAGAAGTATCACCGAGTCGAACGGTCCTACGGCAGCTTCGTCCGGATCTTCACGTTGCCGGAGTCGGTGGATGAAAGCGGGGTCAAGGCCGAATACAAAGACGGCGTCTTGAACCTGCATCTCCCCAAGGCCGAAAAGGTGAAACCAAAAGCGATCGAGGTCACAGTCGGATAAACCGGCTCAGCAGTTGGTTGAGAGAGACAGGGCCCGCCGATCGGCGGGCCCTTGTGTTTTGCCCGCCATTCCTTTCCGCACCACCGTCCAGCATTTCCCGGTCTTGTGCAAGCACCGGGTCGGAGTTTATCATGGCGCCCGCAAGCGAGTGGTCTCTTTTACCGATGGAGCACGACGCATGAAAAAAGATCAAAACAAGCCGTTGGGCGCAACTCGAATTGAGCGGGATACAATGGGCGAATTGGCCGTTCCCGCCGATGCCTATTATGGGGTGCAGACCGCGCGCGCGATCGAGAACTTTCCGATTAGCCCGTTGCGCATGCCGCGCTCCGTTATTCGGGCGATGGGCATGATCAAGCGGGCGGCCGCGACCGTGAATCATTCACTGGGGCTATTGGAGAAGAAGCCGGCCGAGGCCATCAAGCAGGCGGCGACCGAAGTGGTCGAGGGCAAGCTGGATGCCGAGTTTCCGGTGGATATTTTCCAAACCGGCTCGGGTACGTCCACGAATATGAACGCAAATGAGGTCATTTCCAACCGAGCGACCGAGCTGGTCGGCGGCGCGCGAGGCAGCAAGCTGGTGCATCCCAATGATCATGTGAATCTCGGCCAGTCGAGCAACGACGTGATTCCGACCGCCATCCATATCGCTGCCTCCGAGACGATGCAGCAACAACTCTTGCCGGCCCTGATCCGTTTGCGCAAGGCATTGGACCGTAAGGCCAAAGAGTTCGACAAGATCGTCAAGATCGGGCGCACGCATTTGCAGGATGCGACTCCCGTGCGTTTGGGACAGGAATTCGGCGGGTATGCCCGTCAGATCGAGCTGGGCAT
>DASUMN010000176.1:0-18971 GCA_036277675.1 Nitrospira sp.
TGGCGCTCGGCATAGGGAAAGCCGCCGGGGCCACGTTGACGGTGATCCCGGAAGAATTTACGGAGCGGCCCGTCAGGTTGAAGCGGTTGGTGGACCTGCTGGTCGGCGCCGTGATCAAGCGGTTCAGCCTCGGCCGAACCGACGGCGTCGTGGTGCTGGCGGAAGGGTTGATCGAAATCCTGGACCCACAAGACTTGGGAGGGCTGGAGCACGTGGCACGTGACGAACACGGTCACTTGCGTTTATCGGAGGTGAATGTGGGAGCGTTGCTTCGGCGGGAAGTGACGAAGGAGCTCAGCGCCCTAGGGCGTTCCATTTCGATCGTCGCCAAAGACGTCGGTTACGAATTACGCTGTGCGGACCCGATTCCGTTCGACCTCGACTACACCCGCGATCTCGGCTATTGTGCCGCCCAGTTCTTGCTCGATGGGGGGACAGCGGCGATGGTGTCGATCCAGAACGGGCGTTTCACGCCGATTCCGTTCAAGCAGATGGTGGACGCCGCCACCGGGCGTGCCAAGGTCCGTATGGTGGACGTCGGTTCCCAGTCATATGACATTGCCAGGCAATTTATGATTCGACTCACGCAAGAAGATCTTGACGATCCGATCCTGCTGGGCCGTTGTGCCGCGGTCGCCGGTCTGTCGCCGGAATCGTTCCGCGAGCGATTTGCCGGTGCGGTCGGCCCGGCCCCGATTCAATATCAATAGAGGAAAGGACGCGCATCATGAAAGTGTTGGCAGCCACAGATGGATCGAAGTACGGCCGGTGGGCGGTGGAATGGCCGGGGCTGATTCCGTTCACCGTCAGGCCGGTAGTCCGGGTGCTGCACGTCGTGGACACCGCCGGTTTGCGCGCGCCCTTCATGATTCAGCCCCTGATTGTGGGCACGGAAAAGTATCTCCAAGCCGAGATCAAACGGATGGAAGTACGCGCGAAAGCGGCGAAGAAAGAAGCCGAGAAAGCGCTGAGTGAATCCGGCTTAAGCGGGACGGTGGTCGTGGATCGGGGTGGGGTAACCGCGACGCTTATGAAACGTGCCAAGCGCGGTGTCGATCTGCTGTCGATTGGGTCGCGTGGGTTGGACGCACTGGATCGCTTCATGCTCGGGAGTGTGTCGAACTACGCGATTCATCATGCACCCTGTTCCATCTTGGTGGTGAAAGAGGCGTCCCGTCCTGTGCGCCGCATCTTGTTGGCGATCGACGGCTCGCCGGCATCGGACAAAGCGCTCCGGTTTCTGCTGCGAAACATGAATCCGGCTCCCGATGGTCCCGACCGCGAGCCGGTCATGGTCACTGTGGCGCATGTGATGCCGTACTTCAAATATCCGGAGTTGCGAGAATCGGGGAAAGCGTTGGTGAAACGCTACGTGGACAAAGTGGCAAAGGCCGGGTTCCAGGTGCAGGAGGCCATGCGGCTGGGAAAGCCGGCCGATGAGATTCTCACGGAGGCGAAACAGGAAAAGGTCGACCTGATCATGACCGGCGCCAAAGGCTTGGGGGCGATCGGCCGCGCGTTGCTCGGCAGTGTTTCCACTCGTGTGGTCCAACATGCTACCTGCTCCGTCCTCGTCGTTCGATAAGCGGCCGGAATTTCCGTGAGAGGGCGTGAACTGCCCAGCGTGTAGCCGGACTGTCCACGGCTGGGTCCAACCAGACCGATACCAAATCTGCAATAACCGACACCGACTACATACGACTGGTAGGCCAAGACCGAAGGCGACCCTGCTCTCCATCGCGAATGAAAATGGGGGGGCTTGACGAGTGAAAAGGGGAGGAATACACTGCATGGGTTTTCCTTCTTCAACGTGTGTAACATCATGTGAGGATACCATGGCGTCTGCGGAAAAGATCGAACAAGAACCCCTTCCCGATCGGTTGGTCACCGGGCTTTCGAAAATTGGGCTGGCGATGAAGAGCCGAACCTGGCGAAGACAGGGGCGGAAAGGGGTCGGCCCCTTGCAGGTGCAGGTGTTGCGCTATCTCAAGACTTGTCACAATCAGGCGGCCACCGTTTCGACGATTGCGCGAGAATTGACGGTCAAGTTGCCCACGGCGTCCGAGGTGATTCGGACACTGGCGGAGAAACGGCTTGTGCGTCGGCGTCAGGAGCAGCCGGACCAGCGGATCGTGATGGTGCACCTGACCGCCCTGGGCGCCAAAGCGGCCCGGGTGGAGGATGGGTGGCCGGAGTTGCTGGCGGCAGCCACGCAACAGCTGTCGGTCGAAGAACAGGTCGGTCTGTTGACCGCCTTGGCGAAACTCATCCGTGTGTTGCAGCAGAAAGGGGAGATTCCGATCGCCCGTATGTGCGTCTCGTGCCAGCATTTCGCGCCAAACTCGCATAAGAGCGGAGACCAGCCGCACCATTGCCGGTACTTCGACGTGCCCTTCGGCGATCAGGCCCTCCGCCTCGATTGCCCGGAATACGTTGAAGTGCTCAAAACCAAAGCGAGGAGTGCCTAAGGGGGCCGTCGGTTCTGGGCCATCCTGGTGAATTGGCAGGCTGGGCGTCGTCCGTGGGGGGCCTAATGGGGTAGGAGAGTGCGGCGCCGTCACTGACGTGATGATCGGTCTGTCTGTCCCGCATACAGAGATCGATCTGCTTCGATCCTACCGAACAAGTCATCCAAAGCCAGTTGGAGTGCCGCTTCGATCGGATCGCGATCCGAAGCGGCGACCCATCGCACCATCGATCCTGCTACAGTGTGTTCGGCAACATAGGTGTTCACCGGCTGGTCTGCCTGGCTCATCTCCCCCTGCAACCGCAGGTGATAATGATACCGGCCTTGGCGGGAGCTTAGCGCCAGCTTCGAGGTGATATGAAGCCTCCAGTCGGCGGATGCTGGAGAGACTGAACCGAATGTTCCCCGCTGCTGCGCATATCGAATGATCGCCTGACTGAGGTCGTGAGTCGGCCATTCGAGGAAGATAATTCCCGGGCGATGGTCCGCGCCCTCCAGGGCAAGAGCACTGACCGTCAGCTGGAGGGAACGGGGGATTGTCGTTGATGCCGGACTTGTCGGAAGGGGATTGACTTCGATTCGATGCACGCATCCTGAGGATAGGATCAAGATGAGTACGAGAAGTCGAACAGACATGGGGGTTTTGAAACGAGTCATGCCGACAACAGGATTGACCGGTCCGATTGCGGCGCAGTCTAGCACAGGTGCTCGAGGAAAACCCTTGAACCGGTCAGGACAGCTGCGTTATCTTAGCGGCGCGTGAGTGCGACTGAGGACCTTCTCCGCAGGCCGACACCGTTTGAACAACGAGGAGGATGAACATGGGAAACAATTTGAAGGGAACGAAGAGCCACGACAACCTGAAGCATGCCTTTGCAGGCGAATCACAGGCCAACCGCCGGTATCTCTACTTTGCGCGGCGTGCCGACATCGAGGGCTATCCCGATGTGGGTGGATTGTTCCGCGATACGTCCGAAGCCGAAACCGGCCATGCCTTCGGCCACTTGGACTTCTTGAAAGAGGTCGGCGATCCGGCCACCGGAAGCCCGATCGGCAACACCGATGCAAATTTGAAGGCTGCTATCGAGGGTGAAACCTACGAGTATACCCAGATGTATCCGGGCATGGCCAAAACCGCCCGCGAGGAAGGGTTCCCTGAACTGGCCGAATGGTTTGAAACGCTGGCGAAGGCCGAGCGGTCCCATGCCAATCGGTTCCAGAAGGGTCTTGATGGTCTGAAACAGAGTTAACGGCCTGTCGCGTTCAGCCGTCAGCGCGAAGACGACGGTCTTCACGGCTGGCGGCTGACCGCTGGCGGCTGAACGTTCGTGTCAGCCCGCCCATGAAGCATCTCAGCCTCATTAATCCAATCGATCCTGCCCAGTTGGAAAAAGACACGTTGCGGATCTACGAGATCTGCGATGGCTGCCGCCGCTGCTTCAATCTCTGTCCGTCGTTCAATACCTTGCTCGATCGAATCGACGCCTACGAGGGTGATGTCGCCAAGCTGTCGCCCGCCGATCATCATCGCGTCGTCGACGAGTGCTACTACTGCAAACTCTGTTTCAATCACTGTCCCTACACGCCGCCCCATCAGTACGCGATCGATTTTCCCCATTTGATGGTGGCGTGGAAAAAGCGTCTGGCGGCGGAGCGCGGGGTCCGTTGGCGCGATCGCCTCCTGATTATGACGGACGCGATCGGGAAACTCGGCAGTGCCACGGCGTCGCTGACGAACGGGTTGTTGAAGAACCGCCTGATCCGCCGGCTTGTCGAACTGGTCGTGGGCGTGCATCGGGATCGGCAGGTGCTGCATTTTTCAGGTGAAACGTTCACCCGCTGGTTCACCCGGCATGCGCCGGTGAAACGCACCGAGCCGCCGGTCCGGAAAGTCGCGCTCTTTGCCAGCTGCCTGGTGAACTATCAGACGACGGATATCGGGAAGGCGACGGTCCAGGTGCTGGAGAAAAACGGCATCGATGTAGTGGTGCCGGAGCAACGCTGTTGCGGCATGCCTCAGTTCGATATCGGCGGCACGCAGGCCATCCAGGAGGCTGCGAAGGCCAACGTCGCGTCACTGCATCCGTGGGTTGTCCAAGGCTATGACGTCGTGGTACCCACGGCGAGCTGCAGTTTGATGCTCAAGCGCGAATATCCGGAGCTCCAGCCTGATGAAAAGACCAAGCAAGTCGCTGATCGAACGTTCGACGTCTGTGAGTATCTGATGACGATGAAGAAAGCGGGGCAGCTGGCGACGGATTTCACGGCGCCTCCCGGACGTGTGGCCTATCAGATTCCTTGTCACCTGCGGGATCAGAACATCGGCTTCAAATCCAAGGAGTTGATGGAATGTGCCGGGGCGCAGGTGAGCGTGATCGAGCACTGTTCCGGCCATGATGGATCGTGGTCGGCCAAGACGGAATTCTTCACGCTGTCGATGAAAATTGCGGCCAAGGCCGTCCGCGCGATCGAACAGGCGCCCGCGGATCTCGTGGCATCAGATTGTCCGTTGGCCGGGTTGCAATTGGATCAGGCCGGGGCGTCGGCTCACGTGGGAGGCAAGGCGGCTCGCCACCCGATTCAGATTGTCCGCGATGCCTATGGACTACCCTCTTCCGGCTCGTAATGTGTGACGCGCAGGGAATATGATGAAACGGCTGGTACGGGAAGATTTGCTGTCCACGCAGGACTATGAACGGCAACGGGAAGCGTTTCGCTCCCGGATTATTGAGTTGAAGCGGAAGCGGCGGATCTCCGTCGGCCCGTTGATCACCCTGGTATTTGAGAATCGAGAGACGCTGCTCTTTCAGACTCAAGAGATGATTCGGGTTGAGCGCATCGTTGATCCGGCCAAAGTCCAAGACGAGTTGGATGTGTATAATGAGCTGCTGCCTGGGCCGGATGAATTGAGCGCGACACTCTTGATCGAGATTACCGAAGAAGCGAAGATGGTGGAGTGGCTCGATCGGTTCATGGGACTCGATCGCGGGCAGACGTTGGCGATCACGGCGAACGGGGAACAGGCGTTTGCGGAATTCGAGGGCGGCCACAGCCATGAGACCAAAATCAGCGCCGTCCATTTTGTCCGGTTTCGGCCGACAACCGCGATGAAGGAAGCCTTTGCCGATCTCCGCAAGCCCGTGACGATCGGCGTGAATCACGGCGGCTATCGGGAGGATGTACCGGTGCCCGGCAGCATGCGGGAAGAATGGCTCTCTGATTTGAGCGCGTAATCGCTTAAATCGGAATGTTGAATCAAGGCACTGCCCGGCGCTGCCCTCTGAACTTTGCAACTTGACCCTTAACCCTTGATCCTTGAACCGTATGGCATCTGTCTTACTGACCAAGCGCATCGAGTTTTCCTCCTCCCACCGGTATCTCAATCCGGAGTGGGATGAGGCCAAGAACCGTGCGATCTTCGGCCTGTGCTACAACCCGCCTGCGCACGGACATAATTATCTACTTGAGGTGACCGTTTCCGGTGAGATCGATCCCAAGACCGGCATGGTCGTCAACCTGTTTGACCTCAAGCGGGTCCTCCTCGACGTCCTGGAAGAATTCGACCATAAGAATCTCAATCTGGACATGCCTTATTTTAAGGACCGGATTCCCACCTCGGAAAATTTCGCGCGGCTGCTGTGGGACAAACTATCGCTGCAGCAGGACATCGGCGTTTTGCACAGCGTCCGTCTCTGTGAGGATGAAGATCTCTACGCCGAAGTGACGGCGGCGGAGGGCCTGGACGTGGCTTCCGTGACGAGGCGCTACTCCTTTACGGCGGTCCAAGAGGGGAACCAGGGCCACACCCGGGATCTCTTTGTGACCGTTCATGGCCGGATCGATCCGGTCACCGGCATGGTCACCGACATTGGCGTGCTGGACCGGCTCGTGCACGATCATGTCGTGAAACCGTTCGATCGGCAGGATTTGAGACAGGTGCTCAGCGCGCCGGCCGTCAGCGGGGAATTCCTCACCAAGGCCATCTGGGCCCGTCTCGCCGATCGCGTCTCAGGCGGCACGCTACGACACATCCGCCTCGAGCAAAGCCGAGACCTCTCCTTCGACTACGCCGGATAAGCGGCAAACCAATTCTCTTTCCACTATATCCAGTGAAGACATCCTGCCCAAAGGTTCATCCCTCTTGGCCGTGAAAAATCATCCAATGATTCGACCATATCTTGCTCCAAATGCTTGGATGCGGGATGGTGAAAGAATCGCCGCCTCTCTCCATTGCCTCATCGGTTGACAGTGGATCGAGGTTTGGGGTACAAGGGGCGCCACGTATGGAGGGTAGTGAGGGCGATTCACTTCACGCAATCGAGGTGGAAATATGACAAAGATTCTGGCCGCAGTTGTGATCGCTGGTTGTGCCACGATGTTCTTCTCGGCATTGCCTGCCGATGCAAGGTTAGCGTCGAACGGCTTGACACCGATGCCCGAACGGTTAGCGTCGAACGGCTTGGCACCCAAGCCCGTGAACGGACGGCTTGCTACGAACGGCGTACGGGTCACTGGATTGGACTTCTCCCGTATTGGCCAGAAGGCTTTGGGTCGATAGCAGACTTTTTTGACTCTCGTGGGGCGGAGCGCATCCGCCCTACACAAATTCTTCGTCCGACTCATGTGGGCCATTCTGCCCCTTTTCTTCCTCCTCGTTCTGTTTTTGAGACCCGCGGCGGCAGAGCCACCAGTGCGAGGGGGCGAGCCCATTCTGCCGTCCCAGGCTGCTGGCTCCCAACTGCGGCAAGAAGTCGAACTGGCTGATCCGACGTTGGCCGCAACCGAGCTCGGGCGGCACCAACTAAAATATCTCGTCAATTGCGCCTTGCCGGAATCGGTAGTGCTCTTTTCCGTACAGGGCCATGAGCGCTTCACGTTTCCGGGAAGCCTCGGGCTTGCTCCAGAATGGTTGAAGGCTCCCCTGACCCCGGTTCAAGAACGATGGGTCTCAGCCTGTATGTTGGCTTTGACCAATTATGCGGGCAAACAGGTGGATGTTTCGCTGCATGCGAAACCGGGAGTCTCTCCGTTTCTGGCCCAGACGAAGGACGAAACCCAAGCCTATACCCTCCTCGAAGGAGGGTTCTTCGGCAATCTCTTCAGCCCTCATCCGGTTGCATACGTGTGCACTGGGACGTACACGAAGATCGAAGCACAGGATCCGGTCTTCCGCGACCGTCTCTGCACCAAGGCGAGCGGTGAGACCACGCGAGGTGGGAAACCGCTCACAGTCTGTCAGTTCGTCCTCACAGGGCCCTGTTCCAATCCGGCCAGTTTCACAGTTAACAGCCACACCTATCACGAAGTTATCTTCGTTTCCTTGAAACCGACCAAGTGAAAACACTGCCGTGATCGTGGTTTGACCGTGTATTTTGGTCAAGTGGAAGGCTGTCTCAGGTCAGGTTGAAAATAGTGAAGTTTTTTATGACCTGTGTGCTTGTTCATGATGGGCCGCTCCACGCGGTTCGATTCCAGGAAGGGTTGGGGACTGTCTCTGCGGTATTCGTGATCTAAGCCGCAGTTTCTCCTAACGCGCTTTCTGTGGAAACTCCGGAACTGCTGGCTGAGCAGGAACAGAGGGTGGAGGAGGCAGCTGAAAGGTCCGATTGTGCAATTGCAGAGGAGGGCCAAGATTGCGTCCAGGACTTTGTGGCGGCTGTACCCTCATGATGTGGTCGCCGTTCGGGAGAGTCGTCGACGTGTGGACATTGCCGGCAGGATCCATGTAAACGGCCGTTCCACCTTCAGCATCGAGGACTTGCTGCAGCCGCTCCTTTGCCCCGGGCTGTGGAGGCGGTTCCTCCCCAACAGCCAGCGCCAGGCTTGGCCATCCAATTCCGAGTATGATAAAGAAACCGACAACGATCATGGTCACCGGTTATTATACTGCCGGTCGGAGACTGATCAAGATATCGACGACAGAGGGAGTCTTGAATGGATAGGGTGATCCCAGAAAAGAAGTTACAAGTAGCCATATTGTTGTACAACGGCATGACGGCGCTTGATGCGATCGGTCCCTACGAGGTGCTTCAGGCACCATCGCTCAGTACGGATGTGCGGTTCGTCGCACGTGAGAAGGGCGTGAAGCGCACCGATTTCGGGAAGCTCCGCCTGACGGCGGACTATTCACTCGATGAAACCCCCAGTCCCGATATCCTGGTCGTACCGGGCACGGCGTTTCCACAAGCTGTGATGGGAGATCCGCTGGTGCTTGAATGGATCGCACAGGTCCACCGCACATCCACGTGGACCACATCGGTCTGCACCGGCGCCTTAGGCCTGGCCGCCGCCGGCGTGCTGCAAGGGCTGAAGGCCACCACACATTGGCTCGCCCACGATGTCTTGAAACAGTTCGGTGCCATTCCAACCAAAGAGCGCGTCGTTCGCCAAGGCAAGGTGATTACGGCAGCCGGCGTGTCGGCGGGGATCGACATGGCACTGACGCTCGTCGCAGAGGAATTCGGTCCCGAGGCGGCCCAACTCACCCAACTGCTTATCGAGTATGATCCCCAGCCGCCGTTCGATGCCGGGAGTCCAGACAAGGCCCCCTCGGCCATTGTAGCGGCGGCGCGTGAAGAGTTCAGGAAATTAGTCGTCATGCCCTAGGGTTGCGGGAGGCATCACGGCGACGACCTATCTCATCGCTGCTTCTGCACATTTCGCTCTAATGCTTGCCGATCACGGATTGGCCCGTCACAATTTGTTGCGAGACGAGCCATAGTGCACATATTCAACGTGATGCCTGTGCGATAACCCGTGGGGGCCCGGCATGGCAGACATTCAGCGCGCCGTTCCTCGTATCTATTGCATTCCAGCTACTCAGGCGCCGGTGGTAGCGGTGTTTTGCCGGGGACCGAGTCGCTGGGCGCATGTCGGGCGATGGGACCTTGCTGCGCGGCGCTACGAGCCTGGAGCCTGGCTCGGCGGGCGCATCTTTCCACGGCGATCTGATCTGTCGCCAGACGGACGATACCTTTGCTACTTTGCGCATAAGCCAAGCGCCACGTGGGAACATGGCGAGGCGTATGTCGCGCTCTCGAAACTCCCCTGGCTGACCGCGTTGCATGCGTTCGGTACGTGTGGAACCTGGACGCGCGGGTACTACTTCACCGAAGACGGCAGTCGAGACGACGTGCCGATGGAGCCGCTTCCTATTCCCTGCGGGGTGCGCTCGATTCCCGTGGTTCAATTCGCCAACGAGCGACAGAGAGGGTGGATCGAAGCCGAGGATTCGCCGGCCCGTGACCTCAGAGATGTCTGGGACGAGCGCCGCAACGCGCGCATGAGGAAACCGCAGCCGCATGGCACGCGAATTCTGTGTGTGGAAAGTGTGGGCGTTGCCGGAGGCGAGTTCGGGGTCGACCAGGCTGTTGATGGTCTGAATGTCCGATATTCGCTGGAGTCCGACGGCGATCTTGAACTCCTAGACGATCTGCAATGGGCAGATTGGAGCCGAGAAGGGCACTTGCTCGTTGCCACACGATCAGGACAGTTGCAGATCCGAAACCTTGTGGCCGATAGCCCACAGATTCTCTTCGAAGCGAATCTCTCGAATCTTGACCCCAATCCTACGCCGAGCCCGGCTTGGGCTCAGAGTTGGTAGCCTGATCTCAAGTCCAGCCCGAACCTATCTGCTGTCTCTGGTTTTGAGCGGGGTAAAGCGGGCGGAATAGGCCTCTTGTTCCGGTAATTTGAGGAAGACCATGATTCCGGTGTCCGGGGTGAGGGTAAACGTACCGGTCCCCTTCAGGGTGTTGTCGCCGGACGGTGCCAGCTCGACCTGAAGCTTGGCCTTTTCAAATCCCTGCTGGATGGTGGCCTTGGCTCTCGCTCCATCCGAGGGGATGGCCTTGTCGGAATGATCCGCCACATACAGGATCAGCTCTCCGTCCTTGGCGACCAGTTCCAAGTGGTACGGTCCTGCGGCCAGCGATTGCCCGCCGTGGAGCGCCTTCACGGGCTCGGTGTGTTTCTTGGAATGGGCTCCGACCGGTACCGCCATGAGCAGCATTGCGCAGAGAGCCACAGAACCCAGTAGCTGTTTCATGATCGGGACTCCAAGGCGCTCGGCGCTATCTCTCAATGATTCGGCGGATGGTGGTGATGATGGTGTTCGTCTCCGCCGGATTTTGGCGCTTCTTCCTGTGGCTTCTCACTTGGGTCGGGCTTCGGTTTCAGCGGCATGAAGCGGGCGGCGTAGCCGTCCTGATTCGGCAGTTTCATGAAGACGATGACCACCGTGCTCGGCGTGAGCGCAAACGCTCCGGATCCCTTGAGCGTATTGTCTCCCACCGGATGCAAATGCACTTGCGTCTTGGTGGCCCCCGTCTCAACGGTCGCTTTAGCCAATCCGCCTTCTACACTGATCTTATTGTCGGCATGGTCCGTCACATAGACGGTGAGTTGCCCGTCCTGGGCCACGAGCTCCATATGAAACGGCCCCGTCATGCGGAGTTGTCCGCCGTGCGGAGCCTGAACAGCTTCAAAATATTCATCCGTATGGGCCCAAGCCGACGTGGCAAGGGCGGAGAGAGCAAAGAAAATGGCACCAGTCATCGTCATGCGCATGCGAACGCTCCTTTTATCTGCACCACCTTAACATAGATAGTTATCGGATGGCAGGATGTGCCGGCTAGAATGCGAGCGGGGATGCGATACGTTATTTCAATAAATAGTCTGAAATCAGCGCGGCAAGTTCAGCGGGCTCGACGACCCCCTCACGCGTGAGGAGCAATTTGCCGTTGGCGAAAAAGTGGGTGGTGGGATAGGTCTCGAAGGTATGGGTCTTCTTGATCTCGCGGCAGCGGCCGGGGACATGCATCTTGGCCTTGCCGACTTTGATGTTGGGAAACGTGGCGGCGGTCGTTTCGAGGATAGGATCGTAGGCTTTGCAGGGCTCGCAAGTCGCCAAGCCATAGGCGACGACGGCACCGGGGCTGTCGGTGAATTCCTTGTAGTTGGCGTCGCTGACGTCTTCGACGATGCCCGGCATAGATCAGGACTCAGGAACGAGGACTGAGGTTTCTGAGAATTGCCATCTCAGTCCTCAGTCCTCAATACTTCTAGCTCAATGAAGCGAGGGCTGCGAGGATATCTTTATCCTCACGCGCCGTCTTGATTTCCTGGACTTTCACGTAGGCGACTTTGCCGTCTTTGCCCACGATCACGGTCGCGCGCTTGGAACAGTTCAGGGGCTCGAAGTAGAGGCCATAGGCCTTCGCGGTCGTCCGGTGCACGTCGGACAACAGGCGATGCTTCAGGTCGAGCGAATCGGCCCAGGCCTTGTGTGAGAAGAAGCTATCGCAGCTGATGCCGAACAACTCAGCATTCGCGCCCTGGAATTTTGGGAAGTCATCGGTCAAACACTTGTTTTCGCCCTGACACACCGGGCTCCAGTCCAGCGGATAGAAGCAGAGCACGACATTCTGTTTGCCGCGATAGTCGCTCAGCTTCACGTCCTTCTGATCCTGGTCCTTCAAATTGAAATCCGGTGCCGTATCGCCGACCTTGATTTCTGGTGCTACGTCGCTCATCTGGGATCCTCCTTCGGATGGTTGAGAGTCCGGCCTGAATAGACCCTGAAAAATGATTTTGTACCGTGCGGCTGAAAAGCTTGTCAACGGGCCGGAAGGCCTACAGGTCGGTTCAGGATGGGTAAAGATCTAAACAGGCTGATTTATCAGTATGTTAGGTAATCCGTAGCTCGCGGAATCCCAGCATGCGCCCGGTTGGGGCTGCCGTTCGGTAGTTGGCAATACGGACGGCACGGCCAAGCATGGGGATCAGCATGTCCGTCCCGACCTTGAGGGGCTGCCCGAGACGGAGCAGCTCGTGAGCCGATTCCGTGAGAAGTTCTTTCGCGGTGTTTTCAGGCAGACCCTTGCCTTGAAACAGCTCAAGCTCGTCCAACCCGAATTTACTGAGGCCCAATGAATAGGACCAGACCTGATCGGGTTTCGACGTGTCGTCGTGGCTGATAGTCAGATGGTCGTCCAAGAGAAATCCGCTGAGCGGACGGTTCTGCCAATCCGATGGATTGATGTAGGCGCGGGTGGTGACATCGAAGGCGGTGCCTTGGGTCAATAGGGTGAGGCCGCGCGCCAGACGGGCGGCAAAGAGCACCTGGTCCGGCATCTCCCGTAAAGGCGCCACGGATGGGGCAATGGCGCCCATCAGCTCATGCTCCCAGGACATTTGCTTCATAATCTCGCCCACGTGGCTCGCCGGCAGGGGCATCACGACATGCGCCGACCAGGGGCCATGCGTCGCCTGCCAGGATTCAGGAGAGCCCTCTTCATGTCGTACCGTGAGTGGACCGCCGTATTCGCGCTCGTACCAGCTTGTCAGCTCATCGGTGGACGGAGCCGTTCCACGATAGCCGATGAAGTACAGCGGGGGGCGCTTGGCGGACGGCTTTGCGGTTTTCTTTCGGATCCTCATTTGCCTGCCTTCCGGGCTTTGCGGCGGTCTTCCGGGTTGAGCAGCCGCTTCCGAAGGCGCAGGTTCTTCGGTGTGACCTCGACGAGTTCGTCGGCGCCAATGTATTCCAATGCAAACTCCAGCGACATCTCGCGCGGCGGGGTCAAAATCAGGGCTTCATCGGAGCCGGCCGCCCGCATGTTCGAGAGCTGCTTCTGCTTGCAGACGTTCACATCCAGATCCTCGTCACGGTTATTCTGGCCCACAACCATGCCGCGATAGACCTCAACGGTCGGGCCAATGAACAACTCGCCGCGTTCCTGCGTCATGAACAGGGCGTAGGCTGTGCTGGTGCCGTCCTCGAAGGCACAAAGCGAACCGTGCGGGGCGACCAGCAGGTCTTCCTCGTGGGCCGGCTCGTAGGCCTTGAAGACATGGTGCATGATGATGGTGCCGCGCGTTTTGGCCATGAGAATATTCTTCAATCCCATGATGCCGCGCGTGGGAATGTAATATTCCAAGTGCATTTCCCCCGTGCCGATATCGGAATGCACCAGTTTCATATGCCGCATTTCACCGCGGCGTTTGCCGACCTCTTCGATGACGGACCCTTGATAGATTTCCGGCACTTGGATCGTCAATTCTTCGTAGGGTTCCGTGACCGTGCCGCCGTCCCGATGGAGGATGACTTCCGGCTGGGATACTTGCAGTTCATAACCCTCGCGCCGCATCTGCTCGATCAAGACGCCGAGATGTAATTCGCCACGACCGGCGACCAGAAACCGGTCGGCACTGTCCGTCTCACTCACGCGCAGCGAGACATTGGTTTCCAGTTCCTTGAAGAGTCGCTCGCGCAGGTGGCGTGATGTCAGGTACTTGCCTTCACGCCCGGCAAAGGGGCTGTTGTTCACGGAGAAGGTCATCTGGACCGTCGGCTCATCAATGGTGACGCGCGGCAGCGCCATGGGCTGCTCGGCGTCGGCAATCGTGTCGCCGATGCTGACCTCGTCGAGTCCCGCCACTGCCACGATTTCACCGGCCTTTGCTTCCTCGACATCCGCCCGATCCAGACCGGAATACACCGCCAGGTCGGATACCTTTCCAGGCAGCTGATCGCCGTTCTTCCCGAGGACGAGCACGTTCTGTCTGCGGGCGATCGATCCCGATTGGATCTTGCCGATGCCCATTTTCCCCTTGTAGGAGTCCTGCGCGAGGGCCAGCACGAGGATCTGGAGTGGGGCGGCGGCATTGATGGCCGGAGCCGGAATCTGTTCCAGCACGGTGTCGAGCAGCGGCGTGATGTCGTTTCCCGGTTTGTTCACGTCGAGCGTGGCGATGCCTTTGATGGCCGAGGCGTAGACAATGGGAAAATCGAGCTGTGCATCGGTGGCGCCCAGATGGACGAAGAGGTCGAACGTGCGGTTGACGACGTCGTCGATGACGGCGTCCGGGCGGTCGATCTTGTTGATGACGACGATGGCCTTGTGTCCGAGTGCCAGGGCCTTCCGCAGGACGAAGGTCGTCTGCGGCATCGGGCCTTCCTTGGCGTCGACCAAAATGAGCACCCCATCGACCATCCGGAGCGTCCGCTCGACTTCGCCGCCGAAGTCGGCGTGGCCCGGCGTGTCCACGATGTTGATCTTGACGCCCTTGTAGGTGACGCTGGCATTCTTGGCTCGGATCGTGATCCCGCGCTCGCGCTCCTGGTCCATCGAGTCCATGATCCGCTCGCCCATGTCGTCGATTTTCCGGTGGACGTGAGTCTGGCGCAGAATCGCGTCGACCAGCGTCGTCTTACCATGGTCGACGTGGGCGATGATGGCGATGTTCCGGATATCGTTCCGGCGGTCGTGCGGCGGGCGTAATTGCGACATAGTATCCGTAGTTCTCTTTGCGGCAAAAAAAAGACGCCCCGACATCGAGGCGTCGGATGGCAGTATACCCGACGCGCCGTCGCCGCACAAGCGTTGGTCCCATGCAATTGTTCCGAACGCACTTCAGAGGTAAACTTGAGTTTCCACGGGATGCGTTGTAAGGTGACTGCACCACCCTCGCAGATCGCAATCCACCATACAGGAGCTGAGTTCGGATGCCCGGCGATGGTCGCTTTATAGAGATTCAGCAACGGCCCCGCTGGGCCTGGCCATGGCGCTGGTGGCAATTCGTCTTGGTTGGAACTTTTGCCTGTGGCATCGCCGGAGCCACGACGGTGGCCGGAGTGATCTGGTACTTCTCCAGGGATTTGCCGTCCCTCGATTTGCTTCAGAACTATCAACCTAGCCTGGTGACCACCGTCTATTCGGACGATCGGCAGCCCATCGGCCAATTTTTCATCGAACGCCGCATTCTCACACCCCTGGCGTTGATCCCTAAAAGTCTCACCCAGGCGGTGATCGCGACGGAGGACGCGCGGTTTTTCGAACACCCCGGACTGGATTATGTCGGGATGTTACGGGCGGCCTGGACCAATATTCGGCATGGCGGCAGAAAAGTCGAAGGGGCCAGCACCATTACGCAACAGTTGGCGCGGTCGCTGTTTCTGTCATCGGAGCGGTCATACGAGCGCAAGATTCGAGAGTTGATCTTGGCGTATAAGATGGAAGCGGCGGCGGGCAAAGAACAGATTCTGGAAACGTATCTGAACCAGATCTACTTTGGGCAGGGGGCGTACGGGGTGGCCTCGGCCGCCCAGTCGTACTTCGGGAAAAAACTGTCGGCGCTGACGCTGGCCGAGTCGGCTTTCCTGGCGGGGCTGCCGAAATCGCCCAGCCGGTTTTCTCCGTTCACGGCGTACGACCGCGCGAAGAAACGGCAAGAGCACGTGCTGTTCCGGATGCAAGAGGCCGGATTCATTACGCCGGCCGAGCGCGATGCCGCCGCCGCCGAAACGCTCGTCTTCCACAGACCCGGCAGCGAACACCTGGCGCCATACTACGTCGAATATGTCCGCCAATTGCTGATGGCGAAATACGGTGAAGCGATGGTCTACAAAGGCGGGTTGGACGTTCAGACCACGTTGAACCTTGAAATGCAGAAAGCTGCGGAAGCCGCGTTCGCGTCCGGGGTCCGTGAACTGGACAAGCGGCAAGGGTGGCGAGGCCCTCGGCGTGCTGTGGATTTGAGTACACTTCAGCCGTCGAAGTTGCCAGCAAGTGACAAGCCGCTCACTGCGGGCGATATCGTGGAAGGCATCGTCTTGAAGGCGGCGAAGGATCACTATGTGGTGCAAGTCGGGCCGATTGCGGGGAGTTTGGCGTTCGACGACATGGCTTGGGCCAAACGTGTGCTCAAGGGATCCGATCCCACCATCGATTTTGTCATCAATCCCAATCTGAAGCAGCTGCTCAAACCGGGTGATGTGGTCGAGGTCGGCATCAAGAAACTCGCCAGGGACGGAATGCAGCTGACGCTCGAGCAAACTCCGATTGTGGAGGGCGGCTTGATCGCGATCGACCCCAAAACCGGGGCCATTCGGGCGATGGTCGGGGGCTTCGATTTTTCCCGTAGCGAATACAACCGCGCGGTGCAGGCGCATCGGCAGCCTGGATCGGCCTTCAAGCCGCTCATCTATGCGACGGCGATGGGCCAAGGATTGAGCCCCGCCACGCAGATTCTGGATGCGCCGGTGGTGTACGAGCAGGAAGAAGAGGACAAGATCTGGAAACCGGAAAACTACGGCCGCAAATTCCATGGCATGGTCAGCCTCCGGGACGCGCTGGCGCACTCGCATAATTTGGCGACGGTGCGGTTGCTCGACAAGGTGGGGATCAAGAATGTCATCGAGTTCTCCCGCTCGGTCGGACTGACGAGTCCGTTGCAGGGCGATCTCTCATTGGGGTTGGGCTCGTCGTCGGTGGGCTTGATGGAATTGACGTCGGTCTACGGGGTCTTCCTGAACCAAGGAACCAGGGTGGAACCGTTCGCGGTGAAAACGGTGATGGATAACACCGGGAAGGTGCTCGAAGAAACTCAGCCGGACGCGCACGAGGTGATTGCGAAAGAAACGGCCTATCTGATCACCAATATGATGGAAGATGTGGTGCAGAAAGGCACCGGCCAAGCAGCGAAATCCCTCGATCGTCCGATTGCGGCCAAAACTGGTACGACCAACGATTACATCAATGCGTGGTTTATCGGAGGGACCCCCAATTTGGCGACCGGCGTGTACGTGGGGTTTGACGACCGCCGTTCGCTGGGTGAAAGCGAAACCGGCGCCCGCGCGGCTTTGCCGATTTGGATGGCGTTTATGAAGGAAGCGTTGAAACAGCTTCCCGTCGTCCCGTTTGAAATTCCGGACGGAGTGTCGTTCGTGAAGGTGGATTCATCGACGGGGCTGTTGGAATCGGAACAGGAAGGCGAAGGGCAGACGGGGGTCGTGGAGCTCTTTACCAAGGGGAGTGAGCCGACGCAAGCCGCGCATAGACGGGTCGATCCGACGGACTTCTATAAGCTGGATCAGATTCCGGAAGGGCAACCGGCGGCGGAGGGGAATCTCTAGCAAGCAGGTCTGCTAGGACTTCGAGTCTTGGTACTCTTCGTGCCAGGCCATCTGGATCGTTTCGAGAATCTTTTCGTTGGACTTCTTCGGATCGTCTTTGAATTCCGGCAAGGCCGTGATCCAGGTGTGCATATCGGTGAACCGGATGGTGAGTGGGTCGGTGTCCGGGTGCTCTTCCACCAGGCGAATCGCAATCTCTTCCGCGTCCTGCCATTTGAGATCCATGCTTCTCTCCTCGTGTCTCGTCGTTCGTGAATCGTGAAGCGTCTGGATTTTCTTGCGAGATACGCTTCATGAGATACGTTTCACGTGACCTCAGAAACCTTCTTTCCCTGTAAGCTTCGTTTGAGCGAATCGTCCAGCATGGCGACCGACAGCGGTTGTGCCGCCTGTTCGAGGTCGGCCATGCGCGCGCGAATCGCCTTCGGGTCATTGCCATCCTTGGCCGAGGCCAGTGCCGCCACCGCGGCGCGGATGGCCGCCATCGCGTCAGGCGCAATAAGCCGGCCTCCTTCCACCAACGACTTCTCCGTCGTCGTGATCAATGCGCCGGCATCAAGCCGTGCCTCGATCAATTTGCGGGCGGTCACATCGTCCTGCGCGAACTTGAACGAGTCTTCGATCATCCGCTCCACTTCGCCGTCCGACAGGCCGTAGGACGGTTTCACCTCGACCGACTGGGTTTGTCCGGTCCGCATGTCGCTGGCTTTGACGTTCAAGATGCCGTTCGCGTCGATCAGGAACGTCACCTCGATGCGCGGGACGCCGGCCGGGAGTGGCGGCATTTTGAGGCGGAATCGGGCAAGGCTGCGGTTGTCTTTCGCCAGCTCGCGCTCGCCTTGGAGAATGTGGATGTCCACGCCGGTCTGGCCGTCCACATAGGTGGTGAACATTTCTTTGGCGCTCGCCGGGATCGTCGTATTACGCCGGATGAGACTGCTCATGACCCCGCCCATCGTTTCGATGCCGAGGGACAGCGGCGTGACATCCAAGAGCAGCATATCGGTCGTCCCGCCGCTAAGAATGTCCGCCTGCACCGCCGCGCCGAGGGCCACCACCTCATCCGGGTTCAGGTCGCAGTGCGGCTGCTTCCCGAACAGCTCCCGCACCCGTTGTCTGACAAGCGGCATGCGGGTGGACCCGCCGACCAAGACGACTTCGTCGATGTCCGCTGGTGTCAAGCCCGCGTCTTTCAGTGCCAGCCGGCAGGGGGCCAGCGTGCGCTCGATGATGTCCATGACCGATGCTTCCAGCTGATCACGCGTCAGCTCTCTGGCGTACCGGCCTTTCCCATCCGGAAGGTCGATCGCGATTTGCGTCTTCAGTTCGTCCGATAACCGGACTTTGGCCCGCTCGGCTTCCAAGCGCACTGCCTGCATATGGTCGGGATAGGCGCTGAGGTCGATATGATGCTCGGTTCTGAGTTCGCTAAGAAGCAGATCGACAATCCGGCGGTCCAGATCGTCTCCGCCGAGATGCGTGTCGCCGTTCGTGGCCAGCACCTCGAAAATGCCGTTCTTAAGCTTGAGGATGGAAATATCGAACGTGCCCCCACCGAAGTCGTAGACGGCGATCGTGCCCTGTGTG
>DASUMN010000177.1:0-13104 GCA_036277675.1 Nitrospira sp.
CGTCGTAAAGAAGTTCTGAAAACACCCAAATAATAATACCCCTCCAAAGTATGAGGTATTCCCCTTCTGGATCTGTTGTATTGGTACGCGTAGGGAGAGTAAGGTCCTTTGCCTATTCTGCCCATTTCCCATCGAAGACACTGGACAAGACGGAATGATCGAGATAATCAACAGAGGACAACAGACTCAGACGGTATCCTCAACTCTGTGCAGCTTGGTGCTCAGCTTCTTCCTGCTCGGTCTTCTTAGTGGCTGCGGCAGCGGCAGTTCTCCTGCTGGTTCGGGCGTGGGGACGAATCCTGAAACCCTGACAATCACCCTTCCTTCGAAGGGCGCTTCTTTACCTTCCGGCCAACCGGTGGTGGTTTCGTTTGAAGTGCAGAATTTCACGATAGGGGGACAGGGGGCCCCGCGTTTGCACATTTCGGTCGATGGGGGTCCTACGGCCCACTTCTACAACGGCGGGACCAATGACATTCTAGACGGGAGCGGACAGTCGGTTGTGAATATGACGAGGACAAGCACCACGTCCTTCCAAATCACGGGATTGTCGAGCGGCTCACACCAGGTCGATCTCGGGCTCGTCGATGCCTCTGACCAACCGCTGCCCAATACGGAAGCGAATCCCTCTCCTCGCTCGTTTACGATCCAAGGGACGCCGGTTTCTGCTATCGCGGTCACCAGCGGCACCTCGTTCCTGTCGAGTCCGGTGAGGATCTCCTTCTCTGTTTCGAACTTCACGATCGGCTCGCCAGGCGCTCCGCACATGCGGTTCACGATCGACGGAGGACCTGCCAACGATTTCTACATCGGTACCGGCAATGATCCGGATATCGGCGTGCAGCGAGGCGGTATCCATACGCATGACGCCCATTGGGTCTCAGCGAATGCTTTCGATGTGTTTGCTTTGTCTGCGGGTTCCCACCGGGTGCGGCTGGCGCTGGTTGATGCCTCGAATGCCGAACTGGCAAGCACGATCTTCAATTTCACAGTCCAACAGCCTCCGGTTGGAGATCTGCAACTCCAAAGTGTCTTGGGGGGGCTCAATGGCATCGTATCAATGGCTCAAACCTCCGACGGGCGCATTTTCATCAACGAGCGCGGAACAGGCAATGTTCGAGTTATCAACCCAGGCTGGCAGTTGGCATCGACTCCATTTTGCCAGGTCTCGGTCCAGAGTGTCGGTGAGCAGGGGCTACTTGGCCTTGCGCTGGATCCCAACTTTGCCGCCAATCAGTCGCTCTATGTTTACTACACTCGATTTGGTGGAACGAATCGTGTATCGAGACTGACAAACACCGGCGGCGGCTGTTCTGAGACCGTCATCCTTGATAATCTGCCTACCAGCGGGAACCACAACGGCGGGATCATCACGTTCGGGCCTGATGGGATGTTGTATATCGTGATCGGCGATGCTGAGATCCCCTCAAGTGCGCAGAACGTCGATTCTCTTGCCGGCAAAGTGTTGCGGGTTACCTCAAACGGGTCGCCGGCTCCAGGTAACCCGTTTTCTTCAAGTTCCAATGCGCAGAAGGTCTATAGCTATGGACACAGGAACAGCTTCGGCCTGACCTTCCATCCATCAACTGGGGTCTTGTGGGAGTCTGAAAACGGTCCTGGTGATAACGATGAAGTCAATAGGATCGTGGCAGGACAGAACTACGGATGGCCGATCGTCGGCGGATTCACGAGCAATACGAGCTACAAGAATCCAATCGTAGCTTATACTCCGGTTATTGCACCGACAGGGATTATCGGTATTCCTGCGAGTTCATCTGTTTATCCCTCCGCATATCGAGGGAATCTGCTGATGGCGGTATACATTGACGGGACACTCCGCCTCGTTGTCCCAAATGCATCGAATCAAGATGCACCGGGGACATCCAGCGTAGCCTTCACGGGAGGATTTGGAGGATTACTGAGCCTGATGTTGGGATCGGATGGATACATCTACACCACGAACGGAGGTGTGATCTACCGGGTTGTCCCGCACTGATTGAGGTCGTAGTGGCTTTCCGCATGACGGGGGGGACTGCAAGTCCAGCTTGCAGTCCCCCTTGTCGTTTGTTGTACAGTGGCCCAATCGATTCCTGATTCACAGAGTGCTCTATGGCCAAGAAACAGAGTGATGCCAAAATCGCCGTGGCGGGGGCGCTGGCGCTTGTGATGGCGGTTGCCGGCGTGATGCTGGTACAGGAGCCGTTGCGTAGCTCCCGGCCGGTCGGCGGCGGCCTCCAGATGGATCCCACCACCGGCGAACGGACGGTCAGGGCCAGGTTGTGGGAAGATCCGATCGCCGCGGTTCAGCGGGGCTTCAAAGACAGCCGAACGAGTGTGCCCAGCGGTTCGGAACGGTCCCTGATCCAGCAGCTCCAGCCGCTGCGGCAGGCCCTTGCCGATCGAGTTAAGGCAGGGGAGCAGGTCACCGTGCTCCTGGTCACGACCAGCGGGGGACCGTACGTCGAGAGCACGGAATCCAGGATCCGCGACCGGTATGCCGTCGGCACAGCGCTGGGAGTGGCCTGCTATGTGCCGAATGATGAAGGGACTCTGGCGTTCGTCGAGTGGGATCACCAAGGATCGAAGTCGGCCCTGCCTTACGAATGGTATCGGCTGAGAAAGACGCGTGTCTGTGGAGTGGAGGCACAACATGTCCTGGTCGTCTGGTTTCCCGATGAAGCGCTCATGCGAGGGTTTACGGCTACGCTGGCGTCCTTTTCGCAGGCGCTGGTATGCACAGCCTCTCCTCAGAAGAACACCTGTTTGGTCAACCAGGACAGACGCCGGCTGGTGACGATCGATCCGTCGTGGCAGCAGGCCGTGAGGTTCAAAATCATCGGTCCTCGTCATGCGTCGGCGATGCGGACCCTCCTGAGCGAGTCCGGCGGCGCCGGTGAAGACCCGCGCGCGGGAGCCGGGATCTGGCCGAATCCCGATGGCTGGATCGAGCTCTATTCGCCGTGGAGTACCGCCATGAAGGGGCTGTTGGCCTACGGGCTCACCGCCGAGTCCGGGAAAGGAGCGGCCTGTACCACCTATGAATCGTGCGATCGGGAGTTCTACCGGCGGCTGGCTCAGGCGAATATCCGGCTCATGTACGATATCGGATCGGACGACCGGTTGTTCCAATCGTTGGTGGCCGAACTCGAGCGGCGGCAGGTTCGTCTTGGATGGGACGCGGTCATCCTGATCGGCGAATGGGATTCCTTCTACGGCCGAACCTTGCCGATCGAGTTCCGGGCCGCCGCGTGTGCGAAGGTGGCGACCTTTTCGGAAGCAGATCTCCACACGATCCTGGTGCCGACGGAGATCAAGCAGTGGTGCCAGACGGTTGCTCAGGCCATTGATCTGCAAATTCAACGTCCCGCCGACTATGAATCGCTCTTGCTGAACGTCTTTCGGTACAGCTACCTCAGCGGTCTCGACGGGGAAGTGCCGGGAGACGATGGAGCCAGGGCCGCTCGGGCGGCCAAGGCCGCCGCCGGAGACCCATCCAAAGACACGGCTCGGGAACGTCCTGAGGGGACCAGCCAGATCGACTACATCCGGGCGTTAGTGACCCGCATCCATGACGAAGGAGAAGGCGCCAGGGCCATCGGTATCATGGGGACCGACCCCTACGACGCGCTGCTCATCATGAAAGCGCTTCGCCCGTATTTCCCGCACGCGATCTTCTTTACCGTCGATCTCGACGCCAGGCATCTGCATCCGAGCGAATACAAATGGACGCGGAACATGGTGATTGCCTCGCCATTCGGTCTTCAATTGGAAGGTGGTTTGCAGCGAGATGTGCCGCCGTTTCGCAGTAGCTACCAAACATCGGCCTACTTCGCCGTGCTGCAAGCGGTTCAACATGTGACGTGCCGTCCAGAACGTCCTCGTGAGAGGGAAAACGGAATCTGTGGAACGGGGTATCACATCTCGCAAACGCCTGAGGACCGTCTCTATGACGCCGCGTTGCATCCGAGGCTCTTTGAAATAGGACGGACCGGCGCTGTGGATCTGAGCGTCGTAGTGCAGGAAGGGGTGCGGACGATCCATCCCTTGCGGCCGGATCTCGATTACACGGAGCAGTACGGTCAGTTGAAGCAAGGTATCGGATTCGACAATGCGGCGGTGGCGGCGGCAGGAGCCGTCGGTCTCTTGGTGTTGATGATCGTTGCCTGGTGCAATCAGCGGCTCTGGTCTTGGGTTCAGCGACATCCGGGCATGGTGGGGGCTATTGCCGTCTTACTCATCGCCTCGTTTGCGGCCTTCGTGGCGTTCGGTGGGACGGAGGCGCTGCTGGCCGACCATGACGAAGGTGAACCCTTCTCATGGACCAACGGCGTCAGCATCTGGCCAAGCGAACTGCTCCGGTTGGTGGTGGTGACGTTGTGTGTAATTCTGCTGGCGAAAGGCGCGCGGGATCTGGCGAAGAACAGTGAAGACATCGGCAAGACGTTTCGCTTCGAAGATCTCTCAGGGCGCCGCCGGTCCGCGCTCAGGACGTTTTGGACGAATCTCCAGCGCGTGTATCATCCGATCGCGACGAAGTCGTCCACGACCGTGGATCAGGCCTGGGCTTGGTACCATGAGGCAAGCCGGCCGGCCCAATGGCTGGCGCGCGCGATGATGCTCTTCGTGTTCTACCTCGGAGCCGTGGGGGCGCTGGGCTATTTCGTGTTCGACGATGAATACATCCATCCCTGCCGCGGGACGCTGAGTTGCCGAGTGGATTGGCTGATGACGCTCGGCAGTGCGGGCCTGGTGGTGTTTCTGAACTTGGCGGTGTTCGACGCGGTGATGCAGTGCCGCCGGTGGATCGGGTGGCTGACGGTGTCCACTGGAGGCTGGTCCGATCAGGTGCAAGAGGAATACTTGCAGGCCTATGGCTTGGGCCATGCACAACGGGCTGAGTTCGAGAAATTGAAATACCTGGCGATCGTGGATGTGATCGCTCGGCGGACGGAGGTGGTCAATCGGCTGATCCGGTATCCTTTCATCACGCTCTTGGTCATGATCGCGGCGCGAAGCGAATACTTCGATATCTGGAATTATCCGGTCCTATTGCTGCTCTCGTGGTCGGTCAACGTCCTGTTGGCTTTATTGGGCGCGGTTTTGTTGTATCAATCCGCCAGCCGGGCCAAAGCGGCCATGCTGGCCGGACTGAGCCGGCACATGATCCAGACGCTCGGAATCGGGAAGGATCACGATGTCCGCGCGAAGCAGATCCAGTATCTCATCAACGAAGTGGAAGCCAACGAGCAGGGGGCCTTCGTGCCGTTCTATCAGCAGCCGGTGGTCGAATCCTCGCTCTATGGTCTCGTCGCGCTGCTCCAGTATTTCTATTTAAAATAGCGGATTGGTCATGGATGAAACGACTCTGGGCGGACTGAACGTTCGGCTTGCCGGCGGCACCGATGGGCGAGGCGGGGGTACCGGCCCGCTGGTGATCCTGCTCCATGGGTTCGGCGCGCCGGGTGACGATTTGGTTCCGCTCGCGGAGGTGATTGATGTTCCGGCGGGCACGCGCTGGCTGTTTCCGGAAGGGCCCCTGCCGCTCAGTCTGGGCTTCGGCGATTCGCGGGCCTGGTGGATCATCGACTTCGCGCGTATCCAGGCGGATCGCGAGGCCGGCCGCGTGCGCGATATGTCGATGGAAGTGCCGAACGGCCTGGCCCTGGCGAGAGAGCGGCTGGCGCGGTTTCTCAACGAACTGCCTCGGTCACTGCCGGTCGAATTCACGCGCACGGTGATCGGTGGGTTCTCGCAAGGGGCAATGCTCACCTGTGACACGGTCCTGCACAGCACGGTTCCGTTTGCAGGGTTAGTGCAACTGTCCGGGAATCTGTTGGCGCAACCGGTCTGGAGCTCGCTCATGCCCAGGCGTAAGGGTCTGCCGGTCTTTCAGAGCCATGGCACAGATGACGACATCCTGGCTTACATTGGCGCTGAACGATTGCGTGATCTGCTGGCACAATCCGGCCTGGCCGTTGAATGGCATAGTTTTCGAGGCGGGCACGAAATTCCGGAACCGGTGCTGCGGCGACTCGGCGTGTTTCTTACGAAGGCCCTGACAAAACCATGAGCATGCTCACACCGTTCTTTCTCGCCGGCCCGGATGGCAAGCATATTCGCGGCGATCACTCCGTGGGACAGGGCCGCCAGATCCTCTTCATCACCGGGTTTCTCTCTAAACGCTGGGGCAACAAGAGCAAGGCATTGGCCCAGTGGTGTCACGAGCAGGGGTGGGGGTTCTGTTGTTACGATGTGCGCGGGTTCGGTGATTCAGAAGGACAATTCACCGACTACACGCTGTCAGATTGGCTCACCGATGCGCGCACAGTCCTGGACTCAATACAGTCTGGCCCACCCGTTACGGTTGTCGGCAATTCGCTCGGCAGCTGGATCGCCTGGCTGGTCGCGCAGGAGTGTCCGGTGGTTGAAGAACTCCTCTTGGTTGCGCCCGCCTTCAACATGATGGGCGAACGAGCCAAGACCATCTCCAAGGACCGGCTTCATCACTGGCATACCGCCGGATGGATGCCGTGGGACGACGACCCGCTGCACAGGGATTGGCCCTTGTCCTGGAAGTGGGTGGAAGAGAGCGAACAGTATTGGGCCAAGACTTTCGATGTCACTCGGCACGTGAACACGACGATTCTGCACGGGCTGCACGATACCGTCATCGCACCGGACGGCAGCCGCCATTTCGCCGATGAATTGCGCCGCCGCGTTCCAGGGTTTCCACTCGATCTTCGGCTCATTCAGGGGGACCATCGGCTCAGTAGTCCAGAGCACCTGGAACTGTTTCGACGATTGGTGATAAGAAGAGAAGCCTAATGCTTGTCCTCATCCATAAAGAGTGCGGCGGCCCGGCGCTGGAAGAGTCGCCGGTCGGCGAAGTCTGCGCCATTCCCGTCGATCGTTTCCCTTTCCCGTGCTTTACCTGTCTGGAAGACATTCTCGACGAATCCGAAGTGCGGCTGTCAGAAGAGCTGGGGATTTAACCCACAACTGGTTCAGCCGACCGGTGTCTGCACATGCTCAGGCCGGACCCCAAGCCCGATCATTCGGCCGGGGATACGACGGAGGATGGGGAATCGCGCAATCAGCCGGACGGCCACGGGAGGCCGGAGCGGACCTGTGCTACCGAGCACGCGGCTGATGACGCGGTTCTGAACGAGGAGCTGCACTCGCTGCGTCATTTCGGTCGGCCAGGCGCGTCGGGCTTGCACCTTGGCTAAATCCGCTTCAGTCACTCGCCCATCCCGCAACGGGAGGGCTAACAGATTTGCCGTTGCCACTGCGTCTTGAATGGCCAGGTTAATTCCGACTCCCCCGACAGGCGACATGGCATGAGCCGCATCTCCGATGCAGAGGAGTCCAGGTTTATACCACTGCCGTAACCGGTCGACCTGGACAGTCAGCAGTTTGAGCGCCTCCCAGTCGTGCAGCTCGTGGACGCGGTCTGCGGCAAACGGGGCCAGTTTCGCCACGCTGCCGCGGAACGCTTGTATGCCTTGTGTTTGAACCTCATTCAACGATTCTTTGGCGATCACGAAGCCGCATTGCCAGTAGTCGCCCCGATTCAACATGATGAAGATGCGGCCGGCATCGAAGCGGCCCATCGGGTCCGCCGGATCGTTCGGCTGGCGGGACAACCGGAACCAGAGCACATCCATCGGTGCGCCGAATTCCTCTACCGCCAGCCCGGCTCGCTTGCGGACAACCGAGTGTCGGCCATCCGCTCCGACGACGAGTGAAGCGCGAACGTCCAACGGTCCCGTCGGGGTTTCAGCGCGAAGCCCGACGACCGCGCGGTCACTCTCCACAAGGTCCGTCACTTCAGTGTTCATTCGTACCTGAAAGCCAGGATATTGGCTTCCCATCTCAACCAGAAAATTGAGAAAGTCCCATTGCGGCATGAAGGCGACGTAGCGGCATTGGGTCGGCAGATGCGAGAAATCAGCGACGGTAAATGCGAGGTCCCCAAACTGAGCGTTGATCCGCGACACCTTTTGATGGGGCAATTGCAGAAATCGTTCGAGCATTCCCAGCTCATGCATGATCTGCAGGGTCGAGGGATGGAGGGTGTCGCCGCGAAAATCACGAAGAAAATCCGCGTGTTTTTCCAGGACGAGCACGGAGACACCGGCTCGCGCCAGCAGCAGACCCAGCATCATCCCGGCCGGTCCTCCACCGGCGATGCAGCACTGAACTGAGATGGTGTTCGACATCCTAGCTCCGATCAGAATTAGATGGCGCAGGCAAGGGATTATAAGCTGATTGCTGTTCTCGCTCCACCTGCCCTGAAGCCAACCGAACAGCCTCTTCGTTCCGGCAACGGGCAGGGTATCCGCGCTCACAACTGAATCGTGATTCGGTTGTGATCGAAAAGGGTTGTCTGCTATGGTGCCTGCCGCACCTACGCGAACCGCGAGAATCAGAGAGGAGAAAAGGGTTCATGGCAACGAACGACAAGCAAGTCATTTTTTCATTGGTCAATGTCGGCAAGGTCTATCCGCCGAAGAGACAGGTGTTGCGGGAGATGTATCTCGGTTTCTACTATGGCGCGAAGATCGGCGTGCTGGGCCTGAACGGTTCCGGCAAAAGTTCGCTGCTCAAGATCATCGCGGGCGTCGATCCCAATTACACGGGCGAGATTACGAGATCCAAAGGCTACAGTGTCGGTCTTCTTGAACAGGAGCCGCAGCTCGATCCCAATAAGACGGTCAAAGAAGTCGTGGAAGAGGGGAAAAAGGAGCTGGTTGCGTTATTGAAGGAATATGAAGATGTGAGCAACAAGATCGGCGAAGCCGATCCCGATACGATGGAAAAGTTGTTGGACAAGCAGGCGCAGCTGCAAGAGAAGATCGAAGCGGCGAACGGGTGGGAATTGGAAAACGAGCTGGACATCGCGATGGACGCCTTGCGCTGCCCTCCGGCCGATCAGAAGATCGGTAGCCTGTCCGGCGGCGAGAAACGGCGTGTCGCGCTCTGCCGTCTCATGATCCAAGAACCGGACATTCTCCTACTCGACGAGCCGACGAACCATCTCGACGCCGAGTCCGTCCAGTGGTTGGAGCAACATCTCCAGCAATATAAGGGCACGGTCATCGCCGTGACCCACGACCGCTATTTCCTCGACAACGTGGCCGGCTGGATCTTGGAACTGGATCGCGGCCATGGGATTCCGTTCCAAGGCAACTATTCCTCCTGGCTGGAGCAGAAGAAGGATCGTTTGGAGAAGGAAGAGAAGGCGGAGTCGAAGCGCAAGAAGACGCTCGAGCACGAGTTAGAATGGATCAGGATGTCGCCCAAAGCCCGCCAATCCAAGGGGAAGGCGCGCTTGAACCGGTATGAGGAACTGGTCAACCAGCGGCAGGAAAATGTGGCTGATGATCTAGAAATCTACATTCCACCCGGACCTCGGCTGGGAGACGTGGTGGTTGAAGCCAAAGGGATCGGCAAGGGGTTCGGCGACAAGCTGCTCTACGACAACGTCAACTTCAGCCTGCCCAAAGGCGGAATCGTCGGCGTGATCGGGCCGAACGGCGCCGGTAAGACGACCCTGTTCAAAATGATCATCGGGAAAGAAAAACCGGATGCCGGGTCGATCAAGATCGGCGAGACGGTGAAGCTCGGCTACGTCGATCAAGATCGCAGCTTGGATGGCAACAAAACCGTGTACGAAATCATTTCCGACGGCCAGGAGATGATCAAGCTCGGGAAAACCGAGGTGAACGCCCGCGGCTATTGCGCCCGGTTCAACTTTGCCGGGACGGATCAACAGAAGAAAGTGAAGGATCTGTCGGGCGGCGAACGTAATCGCGTGCATCTGGCTCGCATGCTGAAGGAAGGCGCCAACCTCATCATTCTCGACGAGCCGACGAACGACTTGGATGTGAATACGCTCCGTGCCCTGGAAGAGGGGTTGGAGAGTTTTGCCGGTTGCGCGGTGATCAGCAGCCACGACCGCTGGTTCCTCGACCGGATCGCCACGCACATCTTGGCCTTTGAAGGCGACAGCAAGGTGGTGTGGTTCGAAGGGAACTACAGTGAGTACGAGGCAGACCGCAAGAAGCGGCTTGGCAAAGAAGCCGACCAACCTCACCGAATTCGGTACCGGAAGCTCACGCGCCAGTAGTAGGGTAATGATCTCCCGCGTCAGCATCGTTCTCGCGTTGCGTTGATTCGCGGGAAGCGTAGCTCATGAAGCCCGATTCGTCCGGCAGGAAACCGACCGCGATCATTACCGGAGCCGCGGGATTGATCGGGCAGTATCTCGTGAAGACTGCTCTGCGATGGGTGCCGCAATGGGACGTCCAGGGACTCACCCGCGCGGATCTTGATATGACGGATCACGTCGCCGTTGAACGGGCCTGGCAGCATCTTCAACCCAGCGCAGTCATCCACTGCGCGGCCTTGAGCCGAACGAAGGATTGCGAGCAAGACCCCCAGCTGGCCCGTCGCATCAATGTGGACACGACGGCTCGTCTGGCCCATCTCTGCACTGATATCCCCTTCCTCTTTCTGTCCAGCGGCGAAGTATTCGACGGCCGACGGGGCTGGTATCAGGAGGACGATCGGCCAACGCCGATCAACGTCTACGGCAAGACCAAGCTTGAAGCGGAGCAGCATGTGTTGCAGAATCCGCGTCACACCGTGATTCGGATTGTCCTGACCGCCGGCACGTCGCGGAACGGCGATCGAAGTTTTGTGGAAGACATGTGCCGGACAGCCGAGGCTGGGAAGAACGTGACGCTCTATGCGGACGAATTTCGCTGTCCCTTGCCGGCTGGGGTGATTGCCCGGACTGTGTGGGAACTTGTCCAACGTGATTGTCCGGGGCTCTATCATGTGGGCGGGAACGAACGTCTCTCGCGTTGGGAAATCGGGGAGGCCTTGTTGCCCTGGTATCCGGAACTGAGCGGCCGATTGGTCAAGGGTTCTTCACAGGATCACCGAGGCGCTCCGCGTCCTGCGGACCTGTCGTTGAACTGCGAAAAGATCCAGCGGCTCTTGTCGTTTCCCATCCCGGGATTCCGAAGCTGGCTGGACGGCCGGATACGACGTGATGTCGATCTCTGGGACTATGAGTCCGACTCTCGTGAAGCATAATGTTGGGTAAGGCGGAGGCACAGTGGATCCACAAAGCGGCATGACGACATCCGATCCGTTGCCCCTTGTCCTGACCGCGTATCTCGTCATGGCGGTTGTGATGGGGGTCTTGTGGGCGGTGCAGCGGAGGACCAGGAACGCCGCGATCGGCGATGTCGCCTGGTGTATGGGGCTCCTGGTCTCCGTGTTGTGGTACACCACCATGGCGGACGTCGGGATTGAGCGAGTGCTGCTCACGGCGATGTTGGTGGGGCTCTATGCGGGCCGGCTCGGGCTGTACATTCTCTTCGACCGTGTCGTGGGCAAGCAGGAAGACGCGCGCTATCGTCGGCTGCGGGAAGAATGGGGCGAGTCGGAACCGGTCAAGATGTTCGTCTACTTTCAACTGCAAGCCGTGGCCGTGGCCGTCTTTTCCCTGCCGTTTTTGGCGGTGCTCTTGAATCCTCGTCCTCCGTCCGCGCTGGTCGAACTCATCGGGTTGGTCATCTGGAGTGTGGCCATATCCGGCGAAGCGAAGGCCGATCGGCAGCTGGCCCATTTCCGCGCCGATCCGCGGAATGAGGGCCGTGTGTGCCGGGAAGGGTTGTGGCGCTATTCGCGCCACCCGAATTACTTCTTCGAATGGCTGCACTGGTGTTCGTATGTCGTGATGACGATGGGAGCGCCCGACTGGCCGTTCACCTGGATCGGGCCGATCGGCATGGGATGGGCCTTGCTGAAGCTGACGGGAATTCCCAGGACCGAGGCGCAGGCGTTACGAACCCGTGGGGAGGAATACCGAGCGTATCAGCAGACGACCAACGCGTTCTTTCCCTGGTTTCCCCGAAAGGCGTAGATGGCTATTTCAAATCTGCCAAGTGGGCTCGCGCGAGTTCGGCTTCTTTGCTGGACGGATAAGACCGAACAAGCTCTTCGTACAACTCTTTGGCGTGGGGGACGTTCCCTTGGTTTTCTTCAAACGCGGCGGTCTCGAACAGCTCCTTGGCCTTGTCGGAGCAGCCCAACAGCAAGAAAAGTCCGAGCGCGCACACCATCGATCGCACCGATATCATGACCATAGGCCGCTCCTTTCGGGCGGTATCCTACCCGCTTGAGTCGCGGCTGTCCAGTCGATCCGAATCACTTCTTGACCGAGTCGATGCCGTAGCGTGGAGCCGTGACCGCTTCACTGCGGCATGTGGGACAGCGGCTGGGCCTGGTCAATTTCGTCCGATCCCGAAACAGGAACCCGCAGTCCGAACAGGCGGAGGGGGCCAGCACGAATCGCCGCGACCGGTCGCGCGCCAGGCTTTTGACGACATGCGGCAGATGTTCTTCCACCCGGCGTTCCGGGATGCCGAGTAACTGCGCCAACTGATAGGACGACAGGCGCGTCTCGGTCAGCAGTTCGATCATGCGCTGGCGGACTGTGCGCTCGGGCGGCAGCATGGAGGCATGGTAAGCGAGCACGAAGGGAAATGCCACGGGGGCAGGCCCCCGCAGGCTTCTCAAATGTCTCCGGTTTTGGTAGGCTGACCGGCGTCGTGTGTGTTCAGAAGGGCACACCGAGCCCGCCACCCTGGAGGTGACCATGACGATATCCACGAGATTCTTTGAGATACTTCGCATGCTCGGCCGTCTATGGGCCGACCTTCCTTCACTGGTTCGTCTGCTCAGAGCGTGGAAGAACGGCCGCTATCCAGGTCTCTCCGTGCGCACGCTCGCGTCGCTGGCCGCCGCGCTGCTCTATCTGCTGAGTCCGGTGGATTTAGTGCCGGACTTCATTCCTGGGATCGGCTTGCTCGATGATGTGGTCGTGCTGGCGCTGCTGCTCCAGAGCCTGGCACACGACTTGGCGGCCTTTAGAGCCTGGGAACAGAACCGACGTTGAGTCCGGTAGCCGTTGAACCTCAAGATGTGACTCGTTCCGCGAGTGTGCGATCAGCGGTTTGTTGAAGCGCAAGACCCGATATCCAATGGTGGAGTGGGGCATTGGTCTAATCGAGACGCGCAGGCCGG
>DASUMN010000178.1:0-7771 GCA_036277675.1 Nitrospira sp.
TGCGCCATGTTCTGTTGGATGATCGCCTCGGATTCGTAGTCCAGGGCGCTCGTGGCTTCGTCGAAGATGAGAATGCGTGGATTCGCCACCAGCGCCCGCGCGATCGCGATGCGCTGGCGCTGCCCGCCGGAAAGCGAGCAGCCATGCTCCCCGACCGTCGTATCGTAGCCTTCCGGCAATTCGAGAATGAAGTCGTGCGCGCCGGCCAGCTTGGCCGCCTGAATCACCCGTTCCATGCCTACGCCGGGATCGGTCAACGCAATGTTGTCGCGCACGGATCGGTTGAACAGGAAATTTTCTTGCAGCACCACACCGACCTGCCGCCTGAGCCAGGCCGGATCGACCTGCGCCACATCGACGCCATCGACCAAGATACGCCCCCGTTCGGGCACATAGAGCCGCTGAATCAGTTTGGCGATGGTGCTCTTGCCGGACCCCGATCGCCCGACCATGCCGATGACCTGTCCCGGCGCAACCGCAAATGAGACCTTACGAATCACCTCCGGCCCATCGGGCCGGTACCGGAACGTTACGTCCTCGAACGTGATATGCCCCGCGACCTGGGGAAGCGTCGTGCGGTTCGGGTTATACGACGGCTCCGGCTGAGAGTTGAGCACATCACCCAACCGTTGCACGGAGATGCCGACCTGCTGAAATTCCTGCCAGAGGTTGACCAGCCGCAAGAGGGGGCCCGTCACCTGGGCGGACAGCATCGTGAAGGCGATCAGCTGTCCGATGCTGAGACTGCCGTCGATCACCCGATAGGCGCCCACCCAGAGCACGGCCACGGTCGTGATTTTCTGGACACCGGTCGCTACCTGGCCGGCGATGGTCATGAGGCTCGTCGCGCGGAAACTCGCCTTCACGTACCCGGCCAGTTGCTCCTCCCATTTGCGCAGCAGCGGCGGCTCGACCGCCATCGCCTTGACCGTTTGAATGCCGCTCACGGCCTCCACCAGGAACGCTTGATTGTCGGCCCCGCGGTTGAACTTTTCGTGCAATCGGGCACGAATGGCCGGTGTGATCGCCACCGACAGCAGGGCATAGACAGGCAACGACGCCATGACCACCAGCGTCAAGTCCGGGCTGTAGAACCACATCACGGCCAGAAACACGACGGTAAAGAACAGGTCGAGCACCACCGTCACCGAATTGCTGGTCAAAAACTGGCGGATGTGTTCCAGCTCGCGCACCCGCGCGACCGTATCGCCCACGCGGCGCGCTTCAAAATAGGACAGCGGCAGCGCGAGGATGTGGCGGAACAGTTGGGCCCCAAGCCCGACGTCTATCCGGTTCGTCGTGTGCGCAAAGAGATAGGTGCGCAGCCCGCCCAAGGTCGCTTCAAAGATCGCCAGCGCGATCATCCCGGCGGCCAGCACGTGCAGCGTGGTGAAGCCCTTGTGGACCAGCACCTTGTCGATGACAACCTGCGTGAACAGCGGCGTCAGCAGCGCGAACAGCTGCAAGAAGAACGAGGCGACCAGCACTTCGCCCAGGAACTTCCGGTACTTGACGATCGCGGGAATGAACCAGGTGAAGTCGAACTTCATATCTTGCAAGCGCAGATGCGCCCGCTTGGTGAAGAGAAACACCGCTCCGCTCCAGGCCGACTCGAACTGTTCACGGGACAGCACCAGCGGGCGCGCCTCAACCGGATCTTGAATCAGCACTTTCTCCGCTTCGATCTTCGCCAACACCACAAAGCGGCCGTCGCGCCGTTTCGCAATCGCAGGCAAGGGCGTATTCGGCAATCGGTTCCACGCGATCTGCTTCATGCCGGATTTCAGTCCAATATGTTTCGCGGCGCGCAGCAGTTCTGTGTCGGACAACGGCTGGCCAGGCTGGGCGAATTGGTGGCGGAGCTGCGAGCCGTCGGCGGGCAGATCGTAAAACCGGGCCAGGATGAGCAGACACATCAGGCCGGTGTCGGGCACGTTGGATGGGGGAGAAGGCAGAGACGGATCAGACTGAGAAAGCGGAGGATCGCTTACAGCATCAGGCGGCATGGCGGCATCCTAGAATAAAGATCCTCCGCGTCATCGCTGCCATCGCTTACTTCCAGGCCGCCGCGATAATGGCTTGGTAGTCCGCCTGCTCCTGTGCCGTGCCCGCCCCGCTGGCTGCCGCGTCCCAACTCAGGCCTGTCGCCGTCGTGAAGGCATTCATCGCCTGGATCAACTGATTGACTTGGGAACTCAGCAATACCTCGCCAGTCCCCACTTCAATCGTCTCAATCCGGTTTGCCGAACTGACATACCAATTCTGCACGGTCACCTGATCAGATGTCCCCTGGACAGTGATCCGTAGATTATTGGCCTGCCGACTAATGACGAGATCCAGCGGATCGATCGTGGCGCCGAACAGCAAGGTATCGGCGGTCCCGCCGGTATCGACCACGGTATCCTGACCACCGCCTGGATTCGCGACATAGGTATCGTTGCCCGACCCGCCAACCATCCGATCAGCGCCCTCCCCTCCATCGAGGGTATCGTGGCCCACTCCACCATTGAGGACGTCATTGAAGGCGGTGCCGGTCAGCACATTGTCACCCGCATTGCCGGTGATGGTCAGCCCAGCACCGACCGCAGAGGCGTCCACATTCAGCGCCGTGGTGCCGGTGGTGAGGCCCGCCGCATTCGCAATGATCACCCGTTCAATCGAGGTGATCTGGTTGTTGAGGACAAGGGTGGCTCCCGGCGCAGTGCTGGTAAACCGAATGACATCGATACCCGACCCACCCGTGATGCTCTCACCGACCCCATGCTCCGCCGCCTCGCCGATCAGGATGATATCGTTGCCGAGACCACCGTCCATCGTGTCATCGCCCGCCCCGCCATCAAGTCGGTCATGACCGGCATTGCCGGTGAGCGTATCATTCCCCTCGCCGCCGGTGAGCCGATTCGCGGCGTTGTTGCCCGTGATGACATTCGCCAGCTCGTTGCCGGTCCCGTTGATGGCCCCTATCCCAGTGAGCGTCAGATTCTCAAAATTGGCACCTAAGATATGGCTGATTGAGGACTGCACCAGATCGGTGCCTTCGTTGAGCTGCTCCGTGAGCACGTCACCAGCCCCGATGACATAGATATCGTCACCCAGCCCGCCGATCAGATTGTCGTTGCCCAGCCCGCCAATGAGCGTGTCATTACCGTCTCCGCCTTCCAGCTCATCATGCCCTCCGCCGCCAAGCAACGTATCATCGCCACTTTCTCCTTCAAGTTCGTCATTACCCGCGTTCCCGATCAGCACATCATTAAAGTCCGTGCCTTTCAGGTTGTTAGCTCCTGCATTCCCCACGATGGTCATCCCGCTTGTGACCGCCGATGCATCCACGTTCAGCGGAGTGGTAGCGGTGGGGTTCCCCGATGCCGTACTGATCGCCACCCGTTCCACTTCCGTGACTCCTGGCGCGAGGACCAACGTCTGACCCGGTGTGGCGCTGGTGAAGCGAATGACGTCGTTTCCCGCCCCGCCGGTGATGACTTCCCCTACCCCGTGCTCGGCGGCATCTCGAATCACAAAGACATCATTACCGTCCCCGCCCAAGAGGGTGTCGTCGCCGGCTCCCCCATTGAGGATATCGTTACCAGTCCCCCCGTCCAGCGCGTCCCCATTAGGGCCGAGGATCGTGATCTTGTCGTTGCCGTCACCGCCAAAGAAACTCATCCCGGTGCCGCTGTTGTTCGTGTAGAAAATGGTGTCGTTGCCCGGCAACTGGTTTGCGAGTAACGTGAAGAGATCTTCTGTGGTGGTCGCGGGGTCCAGCACACTATACGGCAACGACAATCCGGTCATGAGGATCGTATCGGCTCCGGACACCACGGCAATCCGCGTCACCGTGCCATCGACGAAGTTGAAGTCCGAATCAATGACGAGATCCCCGCTGATCGCGATGGTCGTGGCACCAAGAGTGACCTGCAACTTTGTCACGGTCCCGGAGACGATGTTCCCGGAGGCATCCACCACAATCCGGCCGGCAAACTTGGCTTCAAGCCCAGATGTGCCGAGGGTAAACCCCGTAAACACCTCATTACCGACACCATCAAACGAACCACTTACCCTAAAATAATCACCGGTTGCAGGATTGCGATAGCTAATCGAGGTAATGAGGGTGGGGCCCGACAAAAAACCTGAGCCGCTGATGTTTAGTTTCGCGCCAAAATTCTCTATAGACGTCAGGGTCACCGAAATAAATGTCTGAGTCGGGGGTCCATTAAACTTAAACTCACCGTTGTTAAGATCCGTCACCACGCTCTCAAGCCGGCCGTTCAACGCGTCAAACTGCGCCTGATAGCTGACGAGATCCAGCGAGACCGTGGACCAATCAATGGTCGTGGAGCCAGTGATGAGGGCCATGATGTCGTCCTCCTTCCAGAGTCACCGTCGTGGACTTCACTCACGTTGCGCCCGGCCTCGCGCAGATTACAAATAAATACAAAGCACGCTCAAAGAAAGACAGCGCACCGCTGTCTGCTTTGGCTTCCCCTACGGGGTTTCCATCCCGTTTGCCTTCCGAATGCTGCTCTCCCCCAAGCTTCAGAGTCAACAATCCCCACCGAAAGAGGGGTAGCCAGGAAGATCCCTGGATTTCTGTACGAATGCAGCCAGGCGACAATGGGAGCGAAGCAGCAAAGCCTGTGCCTAACCTCTGTTATTCTCAGAACGAAAAAACGGACGAGTGGTGTACGCAGGGAGTGAGTAAATCGTCATCGTGACTGGAGAGTTGAATCAGGATATGAACAACCATTCAGCGCATCTGAACGGCTGTGCCTCTTAAGCCTTCCCCTTTCACCTTGCATCTTGTATATCTTCATCCCTGCCAGCTGCCGGCGAGTACCGCCTGCACGTCCTGCGGACGCTGATCGATGGCTTGATCCCACGTCAGACCCGTCTGCTGCGTGAACGTGGCCATGGCTTGGATGAGTTGATCGACCTGGCTGCTGAGCAGTGTCTGCCCGTTGCCCACTTGGAGGGTTTCAACCTGATTGGCCGTCCCCGCACTGTACCAACTGTCGATTAACACCTGATCTTGAGAGCCGTAGACCCTCAGACGCAAGTCGTTCGCCTGGCGCTCCAGAATCAGATCCAGAGGATTGATTGTCGTGCCGAACGCCAACCGATCTTGGTTGCCGGCCGTCGTATCCTTGTCCCGGATAACATCTCGTCCGTCGCCGCGGAAGAATTGATACAGATCGTTGCCGGTCCCACCGGCCAACGCATCAATCCCCGCGCCGCCCTGCAGCACGTCATTGCCGGCGCCGCCGGACAGCAGGTTCGAACCTGCATCACCGACCAAGGTATTGTTCAGGGCATTCCCCACCCCAACGCTCGTGATGCCTCCCGTCAGCGTGAGGTTTTCGAGATGTGCCCCCAGCGTATACGACGAGAGCGACGTGCGTACCGTATCGAGGCCTTCGCCGGCCAGTTCGGTCACCACATCGCCGGTCGCATTCACCACATACGTATCATCCCCCATGCCGCCGACAAGCGTATCGCTGCCCGACCCGCCATCGAGCCAATCATTCCCCTCTTTGCCATACAGCGTGTCCTGGCCGCCCAGGCCCCTCAGGGTATCATTGCCCCGCGCACCCATGAGCACATCATTCCCTGCTGTGCCGATGAAGGTTTTGGGGAGCGGCCCGGAGATGGTGAGCGCGAACACGTCCGTGGTAGTCAACGCACCGGTATCCGTCGCCGTCACGGCAAGCTGTAGCATTCCTGCCGTCCCTGCTCCCGGCGTGCCCGTAAACGTGCGGGTGACAGGGTTAAAGCTGAGCCACGCCGGCAACGCCCGACCGTCCGAGAGGCTCGCGCGATAGGAGAGCGTGTCGCCGTGGATGCCATCCTCGTCCGCGAATGTACCGGCCGGCACCGTGAACGAGAAGGGCTCATCTTCGGCCCCCGTCTGATCTGCGAGCGGTACGGCGACTATCGGCGCGTCATTCACGTTCTGCACCGTGAGCGTAAAGGCATCAGATGCGCTCAGACCTTCAGAATCTGTCACTGTCACGCTGAGATCGAGATTGCCCACCTGGGCGTCATCGGCTAGGCCGGTGAAGGTCTGGGTGGTGACGTTGAACATGAGCCACGAAGGTAATGTGTTTCCATCGGCGAGGCTCGCGCCGTACGTCAGGACATCGTTCGTATCCTGATCGGCAAAGCTGTTCGTCGGGATCTGAATACTGAATGGGGCATCCTCCGGCACGATCTGATCGGCCAACGGAGTCGCCAGCGTCGGCGCGTGATTCGTCACCGGGGGATAGAGCTCTGTCAAATTCAGCATGCTCCCATCGGCAAACACCAACGTCTCCACCACCAGCGAGCCATCGGCCCCTGTCGGATCGAAATCCATCAGCCGCAGCTGATCGGCCCCACCCCCAACCTGAATCGTCAGTGTCCGAGCGGACTCATCCCGGATGAACGCAAGATCGCTCTGCGCAATCCCCGCGCCGAACTGGATGCGATTGGCTTCCCCCGGCGCCACTTCGTCATAGACCGTGTCCACCCCATCACCCAAGTTGAACACATAGGTGTCGTCACCGGCATCGCCCGACAACTCGTCATCCCCAACCCCGCCAATCAGTCGATCATCACCCTCGTTACCGACCAGGAGATCGTTCCCCCCTACACCATCCAGCACATCGTCCAGCATCGACCCTCGTAAGGTATTGTTCATGTCAGTCCCGACCAACGTGAGCCCCATGGCTCGATTGAGGATCATCGCCGTATCCCATAGGGTCCCATCTCCAAACTCAAGCCAATCAATCTGGTAGTCCGACCTCCAGAGGAACTCGTCGAGCAAAAGCTGATCGTTCGTGCCGTTGATCCGCAGCACAAGATCGTTGCTAGTCCCCACTACCTGGATCGTGACATCAGCCGGCAATACATCGCTGCCCAAACGGACTACCTCTATTTCAGTACCCGTCGAATCATAACTGACCAGAATATCTTGCCCGCCGCCACAACCAAACAGGTAGGTGTCACTGCCTGTGTCGCCAAACAATCTGTCATTCCCTGCCCCACCATCCAGCACATCATGGCCGCCCTGTCCGGAAAGAAAATCGTCGCCGCTCAGCCCCTGGATAAGATTGTCGTTCTGATTGCCGAACAACGTATCGGCGCCCGGCGTCCCAATGAACGTAGCGATGCGGCTATTAAGATCACTGACCGTCCAGACCGTGCCATTGGCAAACTGCACCTGCTCGATTTGATAGACGGCGACCGCATAGCCGCTGGAGGAAAATGGCGGGATGACAGTGACCGTCTTGAAAAAGGACTGAATCGTGAGAGAATCCGTGGTGCCGTTTACTGCGAGGGCAAGGTCATCGCCTACACGAGAGACGGTCAGATCACTCGGTGACAGATCGGCAGCGATCAGGATGGAATCCAACTCCCGAGTGGCATTGGATTGCCAAAAGTCAAAATCGATGACCGAGACTTCGCCGGCTCCGCGTCCAAACCGGTAGGTATCTACACGAAAATCCCCAAGGAGCGGCGCTCCGAAATAGCTCGCATCCCAGACCGTCCCGTCGGCGAATTGCACAAGCTCAACCCGCGAAGGGGCGACGTACGAAGGAAAGCCACTTGAGGTGCTCACGATGCCCTGAGGCGGAACCGTCACTCCATTGACCATATATCCGCCGCGATCAAGCCGCAGATCGTAAAACGACGAAATGTTGATCTGGTCTGTTCCTCCTCCGACCCTCAGCAACAGGTCATTGCCATTCCGTTGCCATGTGACATCAGAAGGCGCAATGCCCGCTGCAAACGACAC
>DASUMN010000179.1:0-4704 GCA_036277675.1 Nitrospira sp.
CATACCCACTCGACACCATATTCGGCCGCGCGGCTCAGCGTCTGGAAGAGATGGCGGAGGCTGTGTCCGAATGGAGCGAAGGGGAGGAAAAACCTGGCGGCCCGATGATCATTGCAGAACCGTGAGTAGCAGTGGTTCCGCGTCCCTCGCGCTCATGATCGACCAGAGCATGCCCATGACCTTCTCCGCAGTCCTGCTTCTCTCTCCACCAGTTGTCCGTTGAGTATTGATCCATTTTTTTCCATGAATCGGCTTCCCCCTCGACTGTCCCCCGCCTTCACGGTGCTATTTCTGATGCCCGTGGTGTATCGTAGCCTTGTTCGACCTTTGCAGGAAAACGGAGATGGCCATGCGGTGGTTGAAGAGAACTCTGATCGGGCTCACAGTGTTGGGGGGCCTCACCTATCTCTATTACACTGAAGTGAAACCGGTCGTCATTTTCGGACTCCGCTCGGACTATGCCCACGCCATTCCCTATCAAAAGATTCCTGAGGGCCTGACAAGCCTGAAAGCTGAAGCCTGCGGAGCGTGTCATACCGACATCTACAACGAATGGAAAACGAGCATTCACTCACACGCGTACAACGATCCCTTCTTCCAGGCCTATTGGACGAAGGACAATCACATCTGGGTCTGTCTCAACTGCCACACGCCATTGGAGAACCAGCAACCAACGCTGATTAAGGATATTCCACGCGACCGAGTTGAGCGAGCCGTGCAGGAACCAAATCCGCACTATGACCAGGATTACCAGCAGGAAGGCGTGACCTGCGCCGCCTGCCACGTGCGAGATGGGGTGATTCTGGGCCCGTTGGAGGATGCCAAGGCCCCGCATCCGACAAAATATGATCCGGCGTTTCGCACTCCGCAACTGTGCGAACGCTGTCACAGCGTCGTGGGCGGACCGGCCCAGTTTTATAATGGCGGGCCCTGCGGCACCTATCCTGAGTTCGAAGACGGCTACTGGAGGAAAGAACGCGGTTACATCTGCCAAAGTTGCCACATGCCTGAGGTTGAACGACCGGTGGCGATCGGCGGCCCCGTGCGGCAGGGCCGCCAACACCTCTGGCGGGGCGGCCATGATCCCGAGATGGTCAAGCGGGCGATCGACGTAAAGGTGGTGGCCGAGCCGGCCGAACCCAAACCCGGCGACAAGGTCCGCGTCACGCTGACCTTGGTCAATGCCGGCGCGGGGCACAAGCTCCCGACGGGAGATCCGGACCGCCACTTTACGGTCGAGTTCGCGGTGGAGGATCAGAATGGGCGGGTGTTGGCACAGCAATCAGACGCGATGGGGCGATGGATCATGTGGCAGCCGGCGATCGTCGAGCTCTACGACAATCGGCTCATGCCCTTGGCCAGCCGGGAATATCCGTTTGAGTATCAGGTACCGAAGGAGGGCGACCGCCTCAAATTAGTCGCGAAAGTTCGCTACCATATCCAGACCGAAGGGCAACATCAGATGCTCATCGACAAGTACGGCCTCACGGCGAAAGACCCGTACAACTTTACCGTCTATGAACGAGCTGCGCCCTTGACCGGCAATCTGGCGGCATCCTTCGATCACGCCCCGCGCGATTCACGCCTGGCCTGCGCGGCGCCACAGCAGAGTTGATGGCAGACCATGCCGGCGAAACCAGGGGTAATTCAATTCCCGGAACTGCGTTCTCAGCGATGTGCTGATTGATCCCGCTGGCAGCTTTCTTCCGCCAGCATTCGCTGGCCTTCCGTCGCGTCCTTGGGAATGCGCGCCATGCAGGCCTCAAGTGAATCCCCTTGCGTTCCTGCCGAGGCGCGGTCGCCGCTCTTTCTGATGGCGGCCCCGGCCACGGCTAGGCGAAGTCCCTCATTGTCATGACAGCTCTGTTCGGCAACCCACTTCGCCCCCTCACTGGCACTATCTTGAATCCGCGCCAGACAACCTTCCAAAGAATCCGAGAACACCTTGGGGCTTGCCTCAGGAGCCTCCTCAGCAGTGGACGACACTGAAGCGCCTCCTGTTGCCGACTGCATCGCGGCCTCTTGCAAAGCGCAGCCGACCATTCCAACTAGGCAAGTAAGGCCAAGAAGCCCAGCTCCAACCAGCATCCTGTTCATAAGTTCCATTCCTCCTGCAACACAACGGGTGAGTACGACACAATTGACCTGCACGTATATAGCGAAGTCCGCTTCCGGGCACAAGCGGCGGCGATCCCAAAGGATCGGAACCGTAAACCCGACTCCACACGCGTTCGCATCGAACCAGCGTACGCGGTCACGACTTCATGGCCAGTACCACGCGAAAGCGCGCCTTCCCGCTCAACATCCGGTCGTAGGCTGGCGCAGCCTGTTCCAGCGGGAACGTCTCCACAATGGGACGTATGCCGGTCAGGGCGCAAAAATTGAGAGCATCCTCTGAATCGCGGGCGCTGCCCGATGGCCATCCTTGAATCGTCCGACGTGCGCCGATCAATTGAATCGGTGTCACGGTCATCGGATCAGCAGATGCTCCGAGGACCACGAGCTTGCCTCCGACCCCCAAGCCGTCGATCATCCCCGACATCGCTTTGCTATTCGGAGCCGTCGCCAGAATCACGGCTGCTCCGCCTAGACTCATCAGTTCCTTCGCCGGATCAGTCGTTTCGGCGTCTAGGTAGCGTTCGGCTCCCAGTTTCAATGCGAGTTCGGCTTTGTCCTGGCCTCGTCCGATGGCCACTGTGTGAAAGCCCATCTTATTGGCAAACTGCACCCCGAGATGGCCGAGACCGCCCACCCCCTGGACGGCGACAAGATCACCGGCTTTGGCTCCGCTGTGACGCAAGCTGTTGAACGTGGTAATCCCGGCACAGAGAATCGGCGCCGCTTCCGTCGGCGTCAGCGCATCAGGGATTGCCGCCAGCGCTTCGGTGCGGGCAATCAAATACTCGGCATACCCGCCATCTTCATGGAAGCCGGTCACGATAAACTTCTTGCAGCCGAGAAAATCGCCGCGACGGCAAGGGGTGCACTCGCCACAATGCCCTCCATGCCAGCCCACACCGACACGCTGGCCTTTCTCCCAGGCCACCACTCCGGCACCCACCGCATCGATGACTCCCGCCACCTCATGGCCCGTGACGCGCGGATAGTGGAGCCCCGGCCAATAGCCTTCCTTGACAAACTCGTCGCTATGGCAAACCCCGCAGGCTTGCACTTTGATGCGAACGGTGTTGGGCCTGGGTTCCGGTACCGGACCGTGGACAATCTTGAAGGGACCTCCCGGCGCAGTAATCTGCACGGCCGTCATGTGTGTCATCGGAGCCTCCTCGGTTAGCAACTCATTGACCTTCTCTCGCAACACTTATGCACCCCGCGTCAGCACCCAACATACTGAAGGGGATCTCATCAAATCCATGCGTTGGCAGCATAGCCCTCAGGGCTTTGGGTGTCCCGGGGCCCTGCCGATGATGTGGACTCTCAGACCGCGTGGAAGCGGGATCAGTCGCTCGTCTTCCACTTCACCACCTAAGACCCACTCGAACAGGCGCTTCGCATCATTCAGCTCCGGATCTTTCGGAACGCCGTACTGTTCCTTCTGCATCGGTTCGTCATAAAGCCCGATGCAGCCATGAGAAGCGGGATAGCCCGGCAAGTCCCGCCCATGCATCCAATACGACACTCCTTCCCGATTGATATGAAATCGCAGCGCATAGTTCATCGGATACGGACGATCGGTACCTTCAATCATAAAAAGGCTGGATTGACGGCGGCGATGGGCAGCTGAAAGACGGAATTCACCGACCGGCGTGGCGTCCTGGCCGTTCCCGGAGGCCAGCGGCAGGGCAAAGCGGAGCGCCCCGTATTCGTATGCCCCGAGAAATTGCTCCGACAGATCGATCAGAATAAATTGCTCGTCCGATTCAGCAGGCGCATAGAACAAGGGCATCGGCTGAAACTCCGCCAAGTCCTCCATCCGCCTTGGGACCTTGATCGACACCCCCGCACGGGCATGGCGCCGGTCGATGCGATTGAATCGCGCCACATCAATCCAACGATCTCCGAACAATCTTTCAAGGGATTCTGTTGGCCGCAGCTTCCGGCAGTCCCATTCCATGGCTGCATCGCTGGGATAACTGATGCTGCAAGACGCCCGCAGCCTACCGGGAGGTTGGGCAGAGGACACGATGGGAAGGAGCGTGATCAGCAAGAGGAGGATAGCGCTTGCGCACAGCTCGTACCTCATCACTCGTCTGAAGAAAGAGCAGCGGTAGCTTACGACCAATATTGTGACGCTCTCATATATCCATATAACAAATCCCGTCGCGCCAGAATCCCCACCAACTTCTTGTTGCGCACCACCGGGACACGGGTGACATAGCGGTCCTGAAACAGGTCGGCCACTTGGGCGAGTGTTTGGTCCTCCATCACCGTCAGCGGGTGCGTCGACATGATCTCGGTCGCCAGAATCTTGCGCAAATCGCGTCCGTCGATCATCGCCTGCAAGAGGTCGTACTCCGTGACGATGCCGATCAGGACTCCCTCTTCATTGACGACAGGCACGCTCCCGTAGTTGCGATGCGTCATCAGGTGAGCGATTGTCGCGCCATCGGTGCGGGCGGTACATTGCGTGACCGCATCCTGCATCAACTGCCCGACAGTCAACGTCTTCGGATCACAGGCTTTCAGATAGAATTCGGTTTGCCGCATCGCCGTTCCTCACTTTCTCTTTCCATCCGATGAACCAGC
>DASUMN010000180.1:0-4463 GCA_036277675.1 Nitrospira sp.
GAGGGCAGCGCGTCCGCCCAGGAAGCAATCGACAAGCTGAAGCTTCAAGCCGCAGCGATGGAGGCGGAAAGCGAGCGCCTGCGCCAGGAGCAGGCCAGACTGGCCGCCAATCTTGAACAGGAACGGGTCGCAAAGGAAGAAGAAATCAAGCGTCTGACCAAGACGCAAGAAGAGTTATCCCGTTCGCTCCAGGACGAAATCTCAAAAGGAAATATTACGATCCAGCAAGTGCGCGACCGGCTTACCATCAACATGGTGGACCGCGTGCTATTCGATTCGGGTCAGGCACAAGTGAAGCCGGCCGGACTCAAGGTGCTCCAGCAGGTGGGAGACATCCTGAGCAAAGTCTCGGACAAGCAGATCCGGATCGAAGGCCACACCGATAACGTGCCCATCAGCGCGAAATTGCAGAGCCGATTCAAGACTAATTGGGAACTCTCGACCGCGCGGGCCACGACGGTCGTCCGGCATTTAATCGAGAAAGGCGGCGTGGACCGCCAGCATCTCTCCGCGGTCGGCTATGCCGAAACCCACCCGGTCGCCTCCAACGATTCCGAAGAAGGACGAGCATCCAACCGTCGAATTGAGATCGTGCTCTATCCGAAGGACCTCAAACAGATCGCCGGGGAACTGAGCCAAGGAGCCTCCGACAGCAAGTAGCTCCGCACGCGAGGAGGTGTCCCATGGGGGCACCTCCTCGCATCTCAGCCGCCCGCCCCCTCATCGGCCTTTCCCCCACTTGCACACTTCGGTTATGATGCACGCCTGGCGACTGACGGTTCGACATCACTCGCCACCGGTGATATTCGATATTCCTCTCATCTTTCTCCGAGGTGACTATGTCTCGTCTGATCCTGATGGCCATGATCGTTCTCATCTCATTCGGCCTTTCCGCTTGCGACACCGCCTATCTCGCCACCATGGAAAAGATGGGATATGCCAAACGCGACATTTTGAGCAGCCGCGTCAAATCAGCTCGGGACGCGCAGGAAGACGCCAAGAAGGAGATTCAAACCACTCTCGAACAATTCGGCGAGGTCGTCTCCTATCAGGGCGGAGATCTGGAATCCACGTACAAGAAGCTGAGTGGTGAGCTGGACGCGAGCGAAGACAGCGCCAAGGCGGTCAGGAAGAAGATTGCGGATGTCGAAAGCGTAGCCGATGCCCTGTTCTCGGAATGGGAACAAGAACTCAGCCAATATTCGAGCGCCGACTTGCGCCGGAAGAGCCAAGCCAAACTCACCCAAACCAAGAGCCGATATAAGGACATGCTGGCGGCCATGAAACGGGCTGAACAACGGATCGACCCGGTCCTCAGGCCGCTGCGCGACCAGGTGCTGTATCTGAAACATAACCTGAATGCCCGCGCGTTGGCCGCCATCAAGGGTGAACTCGTCAAAGTCGATGCGCAGGTCGATCAACTGGTTAAAGACATGAACCGCTCCATTGCCGAAGCCGACAAGTTCATCCAGTCGATGGAGAAAGAAGCGGACTGATCATTCCCTCCTCGGAGGCTCCTATGCGCATCGACGGCCAACGCGAAAGCGGCAACATCGAAGATCGGCGCGGCATGGGTCCGGCACGAATGGGGAGAGCCGGCGGACTCAGCATCGGCACCATCGTGTTGGCGCTGGCCGTCAGCTACTTTACCGGCGCCAACCCGCTGACTGTCCTCAATATGATTACCGGTGTCCAGAGCATGACCGAAACCCTGACTCCATCCGCCCCATCGGAATCCGGTCCGGTCGGCGCACCCAGCGACGACCTCGGGAAGTTTGCGTCGATTGTCCTGGCGGACACGGAAACGACCTGGCAGACCCTGCTCGGCCCACAGTACGAGGACCCGCGCATGGTGCTCTTTACCGGTGCCGTCCAATCGGCGTGCGGGACCACGTCATCGGCTGTCGGCCCCTTCTATTGTCCCAGCGACCGGCGCGTCTATTTGGACTTGGCCTTTTTCAATGAAATGGAACAGCGCCTCGGAGCAGCGGGCGACTTCGCCCAGGCCTATGTGATTGCGCATGAAGTTGGCCACCACGTGCAAAATCTCCTCGGTGTCGCGGAAAAAGTGCATCGCCTCCAGCGGCAGGTGTCCGAGGCGGAAGGGAACGCCCTCTCGGTCCGCATGGAACTTCAGGCCGATTGTTATGCCGGCGTCTGGGGGCACCACGCGAAACACGAACGCAACTTGATCGAACCGGGGGATTTCCAAGAGGGGCTACGCGCTGCAGCGGCTATTGGAGATGATCGCCTCCAACATATGTCGCGTGGACAGGTCCAACCGGAAAGCTGGACACACGGTTCGTCCGAACAACGGATGACCTGGCTCAAACGCGGCCTCGAGTCCGGCGATCCGTCTGCCTGCGATACTTTTGAAGCAAGCCGGTTATAAGGTCACCCCGGCAAGGCTTGGTACCAACCGTTGGCGTGAACCAACTTGATGGGACAGTCGAAAAGATCGCTGATCCGCTGATCAGTCAGTAATTGGGACTTGGGCCCGTCGGCAAGGATGTTCCCGCCCTTCAATAACACGACGCGTTCAATCTCCGGCGGAATCTCGTGCACATGATGAGTCACGAGGAGGACGGTCTTCCCTTTACGAATTTGCGCCCGCAACAGACCGAGATACTGAAAACAGGCTTTCAGATCGAGTCCGCTGGTCGGTTCGTCCAGGACAAGGACAGGCGGGTCGTGCACCAACGCGCGGCCGAGCAGAAAACGCCGTTGCTCACCGGTTGAAAGATGGCCGAATCGCCGGCCGGCCAGCGACTCGACCCCAAGTTCCTTCATCACATCCTGCGCCCGAACACGCTGCGCCTCGCTGAATTCCTGATACGCATAGGTATCGTTACTCGCGTAGAAGCCAGACAGGACAACGTTCACACCCTCCGCGCAAATCAGGTAGTCGCGCTGCAGGTCATGCGAGACCAGGCCAAGGCGCTTGCGCGCGTCCCACACATTGCCGCCTTCTTCGCCGAACAAACGCACATGCGTCTCCTCCAACGGAACGGGATGGACCCCGCCGGCCAACAGCTTGAGCAACGTCGATTTCCCGGCTCCATTGGGGCCAAGAATGACCGCATGCTCACCCTCTTGGAGCACGAAGGAGAAATCTGAGAAGACGCGGGTGTCACCACGATAGACGGTCGCGTGCCGGATATCCAGGATAGGGGACACACCAGTAGAAGCAGCGGCTTCTTTCACCGGAGCGACGGCGGGAGGAGCGGCCGGTCTCCCGGCACGACGAGCCTGTTCGAGACCGGCACGTGCGAGTGCGTCGACCCGCTCATTCTCGGGATGGCCGTTGTGCCCTTTGACCCAATGCCATTCGAGCGTATGGCCGACAGCCAATGCATCGAGCCGCCGCCACAAGTCCTCATTTTTGACCGGCTCTTTGCCGGCCGTTTTCCAACCTCGCCGTTTCCAATCATGAATCCATTGGCTAATGCCTTTTTGAACATACTGCGAGTCCGTGTAGATCCGCGCCGTGACCGGCTCGGCGAACGACTGCAACGCCTCGATCACGGCGAGCAACTCCATACGATTGTTCGTCGTCGCCGGCTCGCCGCCGCTGAGTTCCGTTTCAACCTCGCCCACTCGCACCAAGACTCCCCAGCCCCCAGGACCGGGATTCCCGCTACAAGCGCCATCCGTGTAGATATCGATCATTCGACCCGTTCTCGCTCAACTGGCGCCGGGATTGTACTACGACACCTTCCGCTTCGACTATCTCTACTGTGGCAAGGCCCAGTCCGCCCGCGTGACTCGGTTGGATGACTTCAGTACAATGGAGCGGCCACCAAGCGGGTCATTCTGGAGCGACATTCTGCGTACCCTCTTTCTCATCGGCACAGGCGGCTTCATCGGCTCCATCTTGCGTTACCTCGTGAGCGGTTACGCCCAACAGGTGAGCAAGAGTATCCAGTTTCCCTTCGGCACGCTGGTTGTCAATCTTGTGGGATGTGCAATGGTAGGATTTTTAGCGGAACTCGCCGACCATCGAGGCGTCATCTCGGGGGAAACCAGGGCCTTTCTGATCGTCGGTCTCTTGGGCGGGTTTACCACATTTTCAGCGTTCGGTAATGAAACCATGAACCTTCTGCGCGACGGAGAGCTGTGGTTGGTCGGCGGCAATGTCGTGGGCCATGTATTTCTGAGTCTTGTGGCCGTATGGCTTGGCTACTCTTCCGCCTATCTTCTATGGAAATGACCGATGCGCACTGAACAGGGTTGCCTGCTGAGGATGTATATCGGTGAAGGGGACAAACACGCCGGACGGCCGCTCTATGAATGGATCATCGCTCAGGCCCACGCGCGACAGTTATCTGGCGCCACCGTCTACCGAGGGCTCATGGGATTCGGACCTCATACACGCGTCATTCACACCTTCAAGATCGAACGGTTGGCTGAAGATCTTCCCATCACCATCGAAATCGTCGACTCGCGCAGCAAAGTAGACGAGT
>DASUMN010000181.1:0-7909 GCA_036277675.1 Nitrospira sp.
TCGAACCGCACGCGGCTGAACAGGGGATCGCTCGCGACGCGCGTGGGGGTTGCCGCCACGAGCCGGCGATTCTGGATGAACGCCTGCCGATTCGGATCTTCCTCGGCGGCCAGCAGTTCGCGGATCTTCTTGGTTCCTCCAAGCTTGACGATGTGTTCCTTGAGCTCGTCGAACTCCGGACGCAGGTTTTTCGGCACCGCCGCTTCGGGCACCAGTTCCCGAATACGCGCCTTGGCCACATCCAACTCCTGGTTGAGTCCGTCGATCTGTTGCTGATAGATCGACTGGTAGCGCTTGAGCGAATCCACATTCCGTCCCACGGCCTGCATGCTCAACCGTTGGAAGAGGGAGAGGCCCGCGTATTCGGTCAGAGTGGTGGTCACTTCGGCCAGCTTTACTTGAAGGTCGCGCAGCTGGCTCACCAGGCGCCATTCGAGCAACCGAACCTCGTCCAAATCCTTCTGCTTGTGCGCTTTTGCAGCCAGCAGGGGGGCGAGCTCTCGGAAGCGTTCGTACTTGCCCCGCAACGACGCTTTTTCAGCCTGAGACTTTGCATAAAATTGATGCATTTGGGACTCGAACCCCAGTTCCTGGAGACTGATGTCGCGACTGTGGAGGGTGAGCGGTAGCTCGTACCGGCTGATCCATGTTTTGTAATTCAGCCCGCCGGCTTTCATCCGGCGGGCGAGGATGCCCACGATTTCATCCGATTCATGATGGTCCGGGCTGAGCAAGAGGATGCGCTTGTTGGCGCGAATCAGCTCCATGGCCATCCCCGCCAGCCTATACCGGCGCTGCGACAGCTCGTCCAACCAGACAAAGCGCAATACGGACGATTCGGACGCGACCTCGTTCCGGCTGTCTTCTTGCGCCTGCAGTAGGGAGGCCAACCGCTCGGCCGGACCGAGATTATAGGCGTCGGCGCGCGTGATCATGTCCTTCAATCGGCCGATGACCGTGTCCAGCAGTCCAGCTTGGTCGGGTACGAGCGTCACTGACGGCGTTGAGCTGCCGAGCGCGTCAAGCGCTTGCAGGAGGATGACGTTGCCGGTTTGGTTCAGGACGATCCCTTCGGTCGGTTCCTGGTCGTCGGAGGGAATGATCGACAGCGGAAGATCCGCGTGCAACGCGGCTCCCGGAGGCAATAGAAACTCATACAGATGCAGTCCGCCGATCGACTGGACATGGCGGCCCTCAGCAGCCGTGATCGGCGCATCCTGCCCTGTGTCGCTGACCCGCAGACGGTCCTCGCCAAGCCGGGCGATCCAGGATTCAATAAGATCTTTCGCTGCCATGGCTGTTCTGATGCTCTCCCCGTGTCTCCGCGGAAGGCCATGATAATGGCGCGCTCGCACGGCTGTCTACGGTGGAAATGGCCTGGCCCGCACCTTCATCGAAGCGCCCAGACGCCCTTGTCTTCACGGCCAGAACTTGTCTAGAATGGGCTCCTTTCTTCAGCGAGCGAGGAGTACGGGTGAAGGGATTACGATTCGAACGCATCGGCAAGGGACAGCACTATAACGTGGTGTTTCACATCGGCAGCAGCTATGTGCCGGTGGGCGACGAAACGATCGAGGAACTCAAGGGCCAGAGCCTGTTGCCGGCCGAACGGTTCCTGGACTTCCTGATCGACCGTGTCGGCTATTCCTCCTACCTCAAGGACATGATCCGCGACGAACTCAAGTCTTCCGGCGATCCGGTGACGCAAATCACCGTCCTCCAGGGCGCCATCCGTGAGTTGTAGTCGGCGGCTGAAAAAGCTGCCCAACTTCGTTCTCAGTCGTTCGAACCCCTCAACGTACCCTGCCCGCGTACGCCTCGGGATTCTCACTCCCTGCGGCCTCGTTGGTTCAGCATTTTGAGCCGCCGATTCGGACTCCGGCACTGCGAGAAATCATTCACCAATGAAACCAACCGAATGGGGCCTGACTGCGCGCGTCGAGCGTCCTTTTTCCCACTCCAAGAGCACGGCGGGCATTGGTCCTTCTACTGCGCGCATCGAGGGAGCACCTCCCGCAATCTAGAAATCTAACTGGCCCTTGCGTGCGCACTCGGCGAGCACAGAAGGACCAATGCCCACCGTGCTCAATCCCCCACCTGCCCTTCCTGAAACAGCTGGTTCATGATCTGGTTCCTTTTTTCCGGATCGCGATAGTACTTGAGGGCCTTGGAATAGTTCTCCATCGCGCTCTGGCGTTTGCCTCGGATCGCATAGACTTCCGCGATGCCGTGATAGGCCCGCGCATCTTCCTCGTTGCACTTGAGCGCCCGGCTGAACGTGTCCGCCGCCTCTTGAAGCCGATGTTTGCTTAACGCGAGCCATCCGAGAGCGGAATGGGCGGCACCAAAATTCGGATTGGCCTTCAACGCATCGTGATAGCTCTTCTGCGCCAGATCGAGACGGCCCCGCGTCTCATACAGGCCCCCCAAGGCGAAGTGGATTTCCGCATCGTTCGGATTCAACCGGAGCGCTTCCTTGTACGATTGCAAAGCCGTTTCCAGCTTGCCTTGCTCGGCTAGGGCGCAGCCGAGATTCGCATGGGCGACGGGATCGTCGGGCGATAACTTGATGACCTCCCGATATTCCTTGATCGCCATTTCCAGCCGGCCCTGTTCCTGATAGGCCACGCCGAGATTGGTCCGCGCCGGCCCATAGGTAGGATTCAGCCGTACGGTTTCCTTGTACTCCTTGATCGCCATTTCGAGCTGCTGGGCCCGTTCATGGATCTGGGCCAGGAAGTAATGGGGATAGGCTGATTGGGGATCAAGCCTGGCTGCGTCCTTGTAGACCTGAACCGACTGTTCCGACTGGCCGGATTGCGACAAAAACAGGCCTTTGACGAGATGGACGTGGCTGTTGTCGGGCTGCCGCTCGACTAGAGCATCCACCCAAGATTTTACCGCCGCGATGTCCTGCTCGATTTCCAAGCACTGCGCATGGGCTTTCCAGGCGTCGGCAAACCGGCCCCGCAACAGGTAGACGACATTCTGCGCGAAATGCGGCCTGGGATCTTGCCCTGCCTCACGCTGGCTCGCCATGATCCACGCCGTCGCTTCGGCGAAGAGCCTGTCCCACGCTCCGGCCGTGACGGCAGCTTCACATTGCGACTGATGAATGTTCATGCGTGACGCGGGGACGTTATCGGGTCAGCGTGTCTTCGACATCAGGTGGCGTCGCCTGGATCAGATCGCCCAGAGCAGGATAGCGCGCGGCCAGCTTTTGTTTCATCAACCAGGCGATTGTGCGGTAAGACCAATGGCCTTTCACCCCGGACCGGAGCTTGGCGATGTACTCCGCCTCGGCAAAGTCCATCTTGAAGAGGCATCGCACCTTGAAGCCGAAGGGAATGGCATAGAGCGAGGCTTCCTGGTCCTTCTTCCTGAGCAACTCGATGTCGTTGCGCACGGCGTCCATGGCTTGCCGGTATTCTCCGTCTAATCCGGCGGCAACAAGCGGGGGCGGCACGTCGTAGCCATGGATCGTTGTGAAGTTCTGCTGCACCTGCTGGCAGCGGCGGTGGCGGTGCAGATCGCGCCAGCCGCCGATGTCCATCAACACGTCGAAGACGAACGCGTAGCCGTTGCGAAACTCCTTGATCAGCTCGTCGTACGGCCCGCGCTTCCTGATCGCCACCTGGATCGCATCCCGTTTCTGTTTCTCCGGCCAGTCACGGACGACGGCCAGAATATTTCGATAGGGTGCTTGCGAGACTCGGTACAACAGGGTCGTGACCGTTTCATCCAGCGGATCATGCAGTTCGACGAGCTCAACCGGCTCTTGGGTTCCCCACGTTGAGGGGTTGTCCAAACCGGAACCCTTCAGAGCCTCTTTGGCAAAGCGGGCGAGATCCGTATAGACCGTGGCCTGGTACTCGTTGGCCTTGGCATGGCGTGCCAGCGTCGGCGCCAACGGGTCGTTCAGCCCGGCCTGGTGCCCGGACAGCTCTCCCCAGATATTCACGGGCGGACGCCGGCAGGAATCTTTTAAGTCTTCACCGATCGCTCGCAACTCGGGCAGTTGCGACGACAGCAGCCGGGTGATCTGTTTTTCGAGCGTCCGGATACTGACGACTTGGCCGACGTTGGTCTTGCAGGCGAGCGGCAGGAGATAGCGCGTGACGTCGAATGCGCGCGCGGCGATCGTCCGCTGATAATCCGCCGGCTTCATCGAGTCGGGCCGCGGCTCCCGTTCAGACAGAAAGGTCGCCAGCGGTTCGTGGAGCAGCCGATATACCTCGCCCAGGCTGCGTAGAATGCCGAGGTAGGTCCCCTCGGTCTCGCTGCCATGGATGGCACTCGGGACATACCAGCTATCCGAGGCAAAGTTCTGGTACCGGCTCGACTTCGCCTGTCCGTCCCAGACGGGCTCGTCTTCCAAGCGAATCGCGGCGAGTTCAGTGATGTCTTCGAAGCAGATGACGACGTGGCCCAAGTCCGCGATCGAGGCATGGCCGTAGTCGAAATAGAACTGTTCCCAGAATTTTTCAGACGAATGCCCGTGCACCCACTGGATGCTCGTTTCGATGGAGTCCGGAGAGCGGCTGTACCGGGCGAGGGCGTAGGCCGACTTCTCCGGCGGCATCGGCGCAACGGCGACCACGCGGCGACCCGATTGATCCTGACTCATGGACCGTTCCTCATTCCGGTACAGCACGAAGGTGGCGAACTATACCTCTCGTACCAACGAGGCGCAAGCCGGGATTCACTTCCGTTGACTTGCCTCAGAATGCGCCGCTATAGTCCACTCGCTCCAAACCGATTACCCCTTACCGGCGTGTGGCATGATCAAGGGCATCAAAGGCGTCAAAGACATTCTCCCGGAGGAAACGCCCCGGTGGCGTTTCATCGAGGAGACCGCCAGGCGGTGGGCTCTGGTCTATGGCTTCCACGAGATTCGCGTGCCGATTTTCGAGGTGACGGCGCTGTTTGCCCGGAGCATCGGCGCCTCAACCGACATCGTGGAAAAAGAAATGTACACGTTCCAAGACCGGGACGGGACCTCCCTCACACTGAGACCCGAAGGGACCGCGGGAACCGTGCGCGCCTACATCGAGCACAACCGGGCGGCTGATCCTCTGCCGCAGAAATATTTTTATACGGGCCCGATGTTTCGCCACGAGCGACCGCAAGCGGGCCGTCTCCGCCAGTTTCATCAGTTCGGCGTGGAATCGTTCGGTACGGCCGATCCGCGGGCCGATGTGGAGGTCATCGCGCTCCTGTGGCGGCTGCTCTCCGACTTGAAACTGCCGGCCCTGACGCTCGAAATCAATAATCTCGGCTATGCCTCCGACCGCGACGCCTATCGCCCTCAACTCGTTGCCTATCTCAAGCAACAGGAAGAACAACTGTGTGGAAATTGCCGGCGCCGCATCGACGCCAATCCGTTGCGTGTCCTGGATTGCAAGGTCCCCGAGTGTCGCGTTGCGACGGACGCAGCTCCCCGCTTGGCCGACGGTCTTTCCGACAAAGCCCGCGCTCACTTCGGCTCGGTGTTGGCAGGTCTCGACGCGATTGGAATTCCCTACAGCCTGAATCACCGGCTTGTTCGCGGGCTGGATTACTACGGGCTCACGACGTTTGAGGTCACCTCGACGAGTCTCGGTGCACAGAACGCGGTTGGAGCCGGAGGCCGGTACGATAGTCTCGTCGAAACCCTCGGTGGCCCGATGACTCCGGCAGTCGGGTTTGCCGTCGGACTTGAACGGATGGCTATGATGTTGCCGGAGACTCTTTCAATTTCTGGAGCCGCCTCTGTCTACATCGCAGGGTTCGGTGATCGCGGGTCGCCCGCTGGCTTCTCAGCTCTTGAGGAGCTTCGTGCGGCAGGGGTCCGTACCGTCACGGATTTTCGATCCGGTTCGTTGAAGTCTCACTTGCGCCAAGCCGACCGGCTTCGGTCCACATTCGCTCTCATCATCGGGGACGACGAAGTGGCGAGCGGATTGGCCATTCTCCGGAACATGGACACGAAGGTCCAGCAAGAGGTGTCCCTCACCACTCTCAGCTCCCAGGTATCCGCTCTCCTGCGAGTTTCTTGACCTCCAATTTCATCATTGACTTTTGTCTCAAAACTCCTTAGTTTTTCACCACACTTACACTCTATAACTCCATGATTCTCTAACACAAACCCTGTGAATTCATACCATGAAACGTAAGCTAGGTCTTCTCCTCGCACTCCCCCCTTCAGATCCCAGTGCCACGACGGTCCATGGGTTGGCGCAGGCGGCGCTCGAGGCTGGCCATGAGGTCTATCTCTACCTCATTGATGAGGGGGTGAAAAATATCGATTCACTTCCCTACCAACAACTTGCCAAGTCAGGCACAAAGATGTTCGCCTGTGCCTACGGCTGCCAACAACACCATGTGTCTACGGCTCATCTCGATCCTTCTATCTCACTCTCAGGACTTGTTGTTCTCTCTGGAATCATCGATGCCTGTGAACCCTTTTTATCTTTCACGTAGTGTCATACCCCCTCATGGCTAAGACAGTTGTTGTCGTCATTCAAGAAGATCCGAGGAAAACCCATCGACCGGTCGAAGCGTTGCGTATTGCCCTCGGCCTCGTAGCAGGATCACACCGTACAACTGTCATCCTTCTTGGTGAGTCTGTCCGTCTGCTTTATGAAAATGTGGACGATATTGTCGATGTGGACATTCTTGAAAAGTACCTCCCTTCCATTGAGCAACTTGAAATTCCTTTCATTCTGCAATCCAAGACTGATCGTGCTTCCATTCGTGATGACTTTCACATTCAATACAGCAGTGATGAGGATATCCGTACACTGATCACATCAGCTGAACGAAGTCTCGTGTTTTAATCGCTTGTCGAGATAGGAATCTCATGTCCCTTCCTCTTTATGTACTTCGACACTCCGTATCGAGCGTATCCCCCGCCCTGTATGCTTCTGAAAATAGAGACCTATCGGTCCATATCATCGAGTCCCGATTAGACGATCACGTTTCTTCAGAAACAGCTGCTTTTCTTCACCTCGGCAAAGAACATAGAGAACCAGGCACATACAGACAGCTTCTGGAATTAATCCTCACGGCGAAGAAAGTTGTGACCCTCTGATTCTGTAATTCCAGTGTAGAAAAGAAATTAGGCGTCGGAGTAGGATTAGGAATAGGTACATTGAATAGTGGGGATATGAGAAAGGCACTTGTAAAAACAAGGAAATCCGATTTGTCTCTCTGAGTATAAGTGTGTGGGTGAACATGCGAAAAAGCGGGTACGTCCTGTGGAAGAGCTGTGACATCCAGATACAGCGCAAAGGGAGCCTCGACAATGAGAGGGAGAACATGTTATTGACCTTCGCTCTCTCGGGTCTCATTATCGTCAAAAACACCAAGTTATCCACAGGTGTGAATAATCCTGTGCATAGGAACTTTCGCTACTTATGAGCGTGAATACAGTTTGGCAGGAAGCACTGCAGTACATCCAAGCAAAGGTGCCACGACAGGTTTACGACACCTGGTTCATACCCGCACAATTGGATCGGATAGAAGACTCGACAGCCCATATCGGTGTGCCCAATAAATTTTTTGGTGATTGGCTTCATACCCACTATGCCACATTGCTGGCCGAAGCGGTATCAACGGCACGGGGGGGTGGGAACCTGGCAGTCAATTTCATCATTTTTTCAAAGCCATCGGTACGACAACAGGAAGCGCAAGCGGCTCTCCATGCCGCTCGATCTGCGGGACTGACGAAGGCCCGACGGGGAATCCAACTCAATCCCAAATACACCTTCGATAATTTTGTTGTGGGGGCCGGCAATCAGTTTGCTCATGCGGCATGTATGGCAGTGGCAGAGCAGCCCGGAAAGACGTATAACCCGCTGTTCATCTATGGAGGCGTCGGTCTCGGCAAAACCCACCTCTTGAACGCGATCGGAAACCATGTGGCCGA